>DASZQC010000220.1:0-4072 GCA_035549815.1 Dongiaceae bacterium | reverse complement strand
CGCACGGCGATATCGCGGGAATAGATGTGCAACTGCTCGATGGCGAGATTGATCGAGGCGCCCAATGCACCGAACAGGATGCCGCCAAGGACCGTCGCGGCAATCAACTGCGAGCGCGTGGAAAGGCAGATGAACTGGATGCGGCCGCTGGTGCGAACGATGATCTCGCGCGGCGCGAACCACCGCCGAACAAGCTCGGCGACCTTCCCCCTCAGATCTCTCATCTCTGCCATACCCCCTAACAGGATGAAGCATCGGAAAAAATGATCCCGCCGCCCCTTGGGTCGCGAAGACCCGCAAGGCAGCGAGTTGCTGCATAACAGTCAGGTGCGCCCGGCCACCCCTGCGGCGACGGGGTTTAAGGATTTATTAACCATCCCCCGCGCCAAACTTTGATTTGGCACCTTATGCACCGATTTTGGGAGTCGCAAGCGCAAAGAATCTTTGCCAAATTTATGCAACAATTCATGTGGTTAGTTCGCAAGTCACGGCGCTGAAAATCACACTATAGAGTCAGCGTGACTTGCGGAAATTCTGTTCAACATACGCCATTACTGCCGCGATGCTCTGATCGATCGATAAGTGATCAGTATCGATGACGAGCTCGGGATGGTCCGGCGCCTCATAAGGCGCGGTGACGCCGGTGAACTCGGCGATCTCGCCGCTGCGCGCCTTGCGATAAAGGCCCTTTGGGTCACGCTTCTCGCAGGTGGCCAGGCTCGCCTTGATGAAAATCTCGTGGAAGCCGTCACGCGCCGCTTCGCGCGCCCGTCGCCGGTCGGCGCGGTAGGGCGAGATGAAGGCCGTCACCACGATCTGGCCGGAATCGGCGAACAGGGCCGCGACCTCGCCAACCCGCCGGATGTTCTCGGCGCGGTCTTCCGGCGAGAAGCCCAGATTGGCGTTGAGCCCGTGGCGCACATTGTCGCCGTCCAGCACATAGACCTGGTAGCCGCGGCGGAACAGCTCCTGCTCCACCGCCATGGCGATGGTGGATTTGCCGGCGCCCGACAAGCCGGTGAACCACAGCACGCCGCCGGTGTGGCCGTTGCGCCCATTGCGTTGCTCCGCGGTGATGCGGTGCGCGACGGCGGTGATGTTGGTGGAGCGCACAGTCACCAACTGCCGCTGGTCCGGATAGTTGCGCATGGCGATGGCGCCACCGGCCAGGATGTTGGTGCCGTCGGTCAGCACGAAGCGACCGGTCTTGGGATTCTGCGTCGCCTCGTCCAGTGCCAGCATGGCATAGGAGCGCAGCACCACGTCGGCGATCTCGTTGCGCTCGACCTTCTCCGCCGGATGCTGCGCCAGGGCGACCGGATCGTAGACCGCCTCGATCTGCTCGACGATGACCTGCACCTCGCGGGTCTGCAGGCGCAGCCGGTAGGCGTCGCCGCGCCGCAGCGGCTTGCGGCCCAGCCAGAACAGGCGGGCGTGGAAGACATTGGTCTCGATCGGCGGATCGTCTTCGTGGCTGGCGATCTCGCCGCGCTCCAGAAAAAGCTGATCGTCGACGGTGATGCCGACGGATTCGCCCGGCCCGACCTCGTCGGGTGCCGCCGCGTGCCAGGTTTCGATGGTCTTGACCCTGGCCCGCTTGTTGGAGGGCGAGAACAGCAGCCGGTCGCCGACCCGCAGCCGCCCGCTGGCGATGCGGCCGGCGATGATGCGGCGGTCGTCGAACTTGTAGATGTCCTGGATCGGCAGGCGCAGCGGCAGGTGCGCCAGCTCGCCCTGGCTGTGGAAGCTGTCGAGCGCGGAAACCAAGGTCGCGCTGCGGTACCAGGCCATGCGATCCGACCGGTGCAGGATGTTGTCGCCATCGCGGGCGATGGCCGGGATCACGAAGCTTGGAGCGATGCCGATCTCGCCCAGGTAGCTCGTATATTCGTTCCTGATCGCGTCGAAGCGGCTCTCCGCGCAATCCACCAAATCCATCTTGTTCACGACAACGATGATCTGCCGGATGCCGAGCAGGTTCAGCAGGAAGGCATGGGTGCGCGATTGCTGCTGGATGCCCTGGCTGGCGTCGATCAGCATGATCGCCGCGTCGGCATTGGCGGCGCCGGTGATCATGTTCTTGATGAATTCGCGGTGGCCGGGCGCGTCGATGATGGTGTAGTCGCGCTTCGGCGTCTTGAACCAGATCTGCGCCGTGTCGATGGTGATGCCCTGGTCGCGCTCCGACTGGAAGGCGTCCATCAGGAAGGCCCATTCGAACGGCATGCCGCGCCGCTCGCACATGGCCTTGATCTGCTCCAGCTTGCCGTCGGGCAGAGAGCCGGTGTCGTGGAACAGGCGCCCGACCAGGGTCGATTTGCCATGGTCGACATGGCCGACGATGACGATGCGCATCAGATCGCGTTCGGTGCTGGTCACGGCTCTAGATCACTCCGGGGCTCACATATAGCCGGTGGCGCGCAGGCGCTCGAAGGCGTCTTCGGTCTCGCGGTCCATGGCGCGGCCGGCGCGCTCCGGGGTGCGCGTCTCCTCCAGCTCGCGGATGATCTCTTCGACCGTGTTGGCGTTGCTCGGCACCGGGTTGGTGATGTCCTGGTCGCCCAGCGAACGGTAGCGCTTGCCGTTCCTGGCAAAATAAAGCTCAACCAGCGGGATCCCCTCGCGCGCGATGTAGCGCCAGATGTCGATCTCGGTCCAATGCAGCAACGGATGCACGCGCAGATGCGTGCCGGGTGGCAGGTCGGTGTTGAAATAATCCCAGAATTCCGGCGGCTGGTCGCGGAAGTCCCACTGGCCGCTCTCGCCCCGCGGGCTGAACACGCGCTCCTTGGCGCGCACCGCCTCCTCGTCGCGGCGGATGCCGGCGATGATGCCGTTGAAGCCGTATTTCGCGATGGCGTTCCTGAGGCCCAGCGTCTTGCGCGCGGCGGAACGCGCGGCCGGCGGCAGCGTCGGGTCGGTCTCTTCCACCGGCGGGCACTTGTCGGCGATCAGGTTCAGCTTCCACTCGACCACGTAGCGGTCGCGGAAGGCGTACATCTCGGGAAACTTCTTCTCGGTGTCGATATGCATCACCGGGAACGGCACATGGCCGAAGAAGGCCTTCTTCGCCAGCCAGACCATGACATTGCTGTCCTTGCCCAGGGACCAGAGCATGGCCAGCTTGTCGATGCGATTGAAGGCCTCGCGCAGGATGTAGACGCTCTGCGCTTCCAGCCGGTCGAGATGATCCATTCCGCAACTTCTTTGGTTTCCGGGCCTGAGACAGGCCCAAAGGACAAGTCTTCTGTCCTAATTACAAGATGCTCTATCTATAGCCGGCGACCTTGCGGCGCAATGGTGCTGCTGTTAACGATTTCACATCAAGGTGATTTCAAATGCGGGGCGTGGAAACGGTAGAGTCTACCCGCTGCGTCAGTTCGTAACTCAGGAGAGCTTCCATGACCTCTATTCGCAAAATCGCTGGCGCTTCCTTGGCCGCGACCGCCGCGGCAATGCTGATGGGCGGCGCGATCAGCCTGACCTCCACCCCCGCCAGCGCCGACAGCGTGCATTGCGCCGGCGTCAATGCCTGCAAGGGCCAGGGCTCGTGCAAATCGGCGAGCAATTCCTGCAAGGGCCAGAACTCCTGCAAGGGTCAGGGTTGGGTCGAGCAGTCCAGCGCCGAGGCCTGCACCGCCGCCGGCGGTACCGTGATCGAAGGCTGATTTCAGCCGGCTGAACACACGCAGCCAGGATCGGCGGGCGCCGGCCATATCGACCGGCGCCCGCTTCATTTCGGCATTCCTTGCGAGCTTGGCGGATGGCGAATCGCGGCGTCGATGGTTTCGGGTTGGGCCTCCGGCCGGCACACTATCCGGCGATCCTGGATAGCGTGGAAACGGGCGTCGACTGGTTCGAGATCATTTCCGAGAATTACATGATCGCCGGCGGGCGGCCGATCGCGAACCTGATGGCGATCCGCGCCCGCTATCCGATGATCATGCACGGCGTGTCGCTGTCGATCGGCTCGGCCGATCCGCTCGATCTCGACTATCTCGCCGGCCTGAAGACGCTGGCCGCGCGGGTCGAGCCGGCGATCATCTCCGATCATCTGTGCTGGACCGGCGTC
>DASZQC010000219.1:0-4855 GCA_035549815.1 Dongiaceae bacterium | reverse complement strand
CTTCACCGTGATCGAGATCACCGGCCGCGACCGGCGCGGCCTGGTCCATGCCCTCACCTCGGTGCTGATGGCCCAGGATCTGCGCATCGCCAATGCCAAGATTTCGACCTTCGGCCACCGCGCCGTCGACACATTCTACGTCAAGGATCGCTTCGGCCTGAAAATCGAAGCCGAGCCGCGGCTGAAAGCCGTGCGCAAGGCGCTGATGGACGTCCTGGAAGAAGGCGACGCGCCGGCGGCCACGGCGGCGGCGCAATAACTCTCAGAATCGCCACAATACTCCGTCATGCCAGGACTTGGTCCTGGCATCCACGAGTTTAGGAGGGCAAGGGCTCGAGTTGTGACATACAAACTCGTGGATGGCATGGCCAAGCCATGCCATGACAGTTCATAAATAGCACGCACCAAACAGCACCCGAGTCGCCGCGACCGCCCGCATGTTCTCCATCCGCTCCGTCCTCAATGTCGGTCTGATGACCCTGGCGAGCCGGGTGCTGGGATTCGTGCGCGACGTTCTGATCGCGGCGTTCCTGGGCACCGGCTTCGCCGCCGATGCCTGGTTCGTGGCGACGCGGCTGCCCAACCTGTTCCGCCGCCTGTTCGCCGAGGGTGCCTTCAATTCCGCCTTCGTGCCGATGTTCTCCGGTCGGCTGGAGCAAGGCGGGCCGGCGGTCGCGCGCGGCTTCGCCGAGCGGACCTTGTCCAGCATGCTGGCCTTCATGCTGCTGTTGACGGTGGCGAGCGAGATCTTCATGCCGCTGCTGATCCTGGTCTTCGCGCCGGGCTTCGCCGCCGACACGGAGAAGTTCGCGCTCACCGTGCTGCTGACCTCGCTCTGCTTTCCCTACCTGCTCTACATGTTCCTGGCGGCGCTGCTGGGCGGCATCCTGAATTCGCTGCACCATTTCGTCCATGCCGCCGCCGCCCCCATCCTGCTCAACGTGGTGCTGACCCTTGGCCTCGTCTTTGTCGCCCCGCATGTGGAGCAGCCGGCTTTGGTGCTGGCCTGGGGCGAGACGCTGGCCGGGCTGCTGCAGTTCCTCTGGCTCTATATCGTCGCCGCGCGGCTCGGCTACGGGCTGCGCTTGCGCTGGCCCAGCTTCAATGCCGAGATCCGCCAGGTGGTGAAGCTGATGGTGCCGGGCCTGGTCAGCGGCGGCCTGGCGCAGATCAGCATCATGATCGCCACCATCCTGGCCAGCCTGCAGGACCAGGCGGTGTCGTACCTGTCCTATGCCGACCGCCTGTACCAGTTGCCGCTGGCCCTGATCGGCGCCGCCATCGGCGTGGTGCTGCTGCCGGTGCTGTCGCGCGCCATCCGCGGCGGGCGCGAGGCGGAGGCGATGGCCGCCTTCAACCGCTCCATCGAGTTCGCGCTGCTGCTGATCCTGCCGTCTTCCGTCGGCCTCATCATCGCGGCGGAGCCGATCGTTCGCGTGCTCTATGAACGCGGCGCCTTCACACCCGAAGCGGCGCACAACACCGCGCTGGCGCTGATGGCGATCTCGCTCGGCCTGCCGGCCTTTGTGCTGAACAAGGCGCTGCAGCCGGGCTTTTTCGCGCGCGAGGACACGGTGACGCCGTTCAAGTTCTCCGTTGCCACGATCCTGCTCGACATCGCCATCTGCCTGTCGCTGTTCTGGTACCTGTCGCGCTGGCAGATCGGCTTCGTTGGCATCGCGCTCGGCACCGCCGGCGCCGCCTGGGTCAATTGCGCATTGCTTTATGCGCGCCTGCGCAAGCTGGGGCATCTGAAGCTGGACCAGCGGCTGAAGCGCAACCTGCCGCGCATGGCGCTGGCCAACATCGTGATGGCGGGCGCGCTGGTCGGCGGGCAATATCTGATCGGCGATCGCCTCAGCGGCGGCGAGGTGGAGCGCACGGTGGCGCTGGTGATCCTGGTTGGAGCCGCCGCCGTGATTTACTTCGCCGTGATCGTCGCCACCGGCGCCTACACCCTCGCCGACTTCAAGCGCAACGCGCTGCGGAGATAGTCAATCTAGATCCGCTCCAGCAATTGCGGACCCGGACCGTCGGGATGCGCCGCGGCTTCCTTGGCAAGGTCGGTGCGCGACTTGCGCTGCGCCATCCAGAGGCAGAGCACCATGTCGACGTTGTGCCCGTCGCGCGCCAGCGGCAGGCCCAGGCGCTTGACCCAGAAGAAATCGTCGGATGGCAGGGTCAGCGCCCCTTCGACGAAGACCGGCCGCGCCTGTTCGACGATCAGGTCCAGCGCCCGCGCCACCGGCGCCGTCCGATCCGGCGTTCCGCCCAGCTCGTCATAATGCAGGCCGGTGACGTCGCGCCCAACGATCCCGGCCAAGGCCGTGCCCGCGACCCGGAAGCGGAAGCGCCGCGGCGTTCCCGGCACCACGTCCAGCAGCAGCAGATGCGCCAGGTAACGCGCCGGCAGGTCGGCCGGGTCGATATGCTGCCGTCCCGGTAGCCGTCCGCCGGCGCTATCGTCTTTGGGAAACCGGGCGATCCAGTAATCCAGCAGGGCGCGAAATTCCGGCCCGCTTGCCGCTGGCGGCAATCGATACATGCGAACGACCCTCTCCCATCCGCACCGTCAATGCCCGTCCCCACGGGTTTGCGGCGTCGCACTGAAATGTCCAGACTGATGTAGCAGATTCTTATGCAACCGGCGGTACAGTTGCATGAAAATAGGGCCATTGCGAGTCGTTATGTATTAATAGTTGCGGTATTTTTGTGGCCGCAACCTACTCATTCCGTAGATAAGGCGCGGCCTTGGCGCCCAGCGCCTGCCACGAACCCCAGAAACCCAGCAGCAAGGCCAGCGCCAGCGCGATGGCGAGCACCGCCGCCACCGGTGCGGGCGCGAAGACCAGAGAGGTCTTCACCTTGAGGAACAGGAACAGCCACGCGCCGATGGCGCCCAGCACCACCGACAGGGCCGCGCTGATCACCGCCAGCAGGCCGAACTCCCACAGATAGCCCAGCGCCACGTCGCGCCGCCGGCCGCCCAGCATCTTCAGCAGCACCGCTTCATAGATGCGCTTCTCGCGCCCCGCCGCCACGGCGCCCGCCAGCACCAGGATGCCGGCGGCGAGCGTCGCCAGCGCCGTGCCCTGGATGGCGCCGCCGATCTGGCCCAGCAGCTCCATCGCCGTCGCCAGCGCGTCCTTCACCCGGATGGCGGAGATGTTGGGGAACTGGGCGGTGACCCGGTTCATCAGCCCGCCTTCCTCCTCCGCCGGCACGCGCACGGTGGCGATGTTGGTCTGCGGCGCCGATTCCATCAGGCCCGGCGAGAACACCATGACGAAATTGATGCTGAGCGACGACCAATCGACCTGGCGCAGGTTGGCGATGGTGCCGGTCACCTCGCGGCCCAGCAGATTGACGGTGATCTTGTCGCCGAGCTGCAGGCCGAATCCGTCGGCCGTGCCCTTGTCGAGTGAGATCAGCGGGTCGCCCTTGTAATCCCGCGGCCACCAATCTCCGGCGACGATCTTGGCGCCGGGCGGCGGGGCCGCCGACCAGGTCAAGCCGCGATCGCCGCGCAGCACCCATTCCTGGTCCTTGGGCGGCGTGATCTGCTCCACCGGCACGTCCTTGATCTTGACGATGCGGCCGCGCAGCATCGGCACGCGCTCGAAATCGCTGGCCCCGCGCGTCTCCATCACCGTCTTCTGCAGCGGCGCCACCTGGTCCGGCTGGATATCGATGAAATAGAAGCTCGGCGCCCGCGCCGGCAGATTGCTGCCCAGGTCGGACAGGATACTGCCCTGGATCAGCGCCACCGCGATCATCACGGTGAGGCCGAGGCCGATCGAGAGCACGATGCTGGCGACCGGCGCGCTGGGCCGTCCGAGCGTCGCCAGCGCGAAGCGCAGTGCGCGGCGCTCCGCCACCGCCTGGCCGGTCTTCAGATGATGCTGCGCCCGGTGCGCCAGCGCCTGGATCGCCGCCGAGAGCGCGCGGAACGCGCCCAAAGTCGCCGCCGCCGCCAGCGCGAATCCCGCCGCCAGCAGCGCATTGTCGGAGGTCGCGATCACCAACGCGCTCAGGACCAGCGCCGCCATGGCGACCAGGAACATGTCGCTGCGGCTGACGCCGCCCAGTTCGAGGGCGGCGGCGCGGAACAATTGCGCCGGCTTGGTGCGCGCCGCGCGCAGCAGGAAGGGCAGCGAAAAGACGAAAGCCGTCACCAGCCCGAACGCCGCCGCGCGGATCAGCGGCAGCGGATAGATGCCGGTCGCCACATCGACGCCGAGCCCGCCGAGGGAGGCCTGGAACAAATACGGCGCGGTGGCGCCTACGCCCAACGCGATGACGATGCCAAAAGCCGCCATGGCGCCGATGGTGAGCAGGTTCACGATGGCGATCTGCAAGGTGCTGGCGCCGAGGCATTTCAGCACCGCGATGGCGCGGGCCTTGCTCTCCAGATGCGCGCGCACGGCATTGGCGATGCCGAGCCCGCCGATCAGCAGCGCGGAAAGGCCGATGAGGTCGAGATAAGAGCGCGTATTCTCCAGGAAGTCGCGGGTACGGCTGCCGGCATCTTCCAGTTGCCGGATGCGCCAGCCGGCATTGGGGAATTCCGCGTTGAGCGCGTTGCCCGCGGCGATGCGGTCCACGCCCGGCGCCGTTTTGACGCGATAGGAGTGATAGACCAAGCTGCCCGGCTGGATCAGGCCGGTGGCATCGAGCGCTTCCGGCGAGATCAGCAGGCGCGGACCTAAAGCAAAGACCTGCGTCGTCGCATCCGGCTCGCGCTCGATCGCCGCGGTGATCTGGAACCGCACATTGCCGACGGTCAGGTGGTCGCCGACCTTCAATTGCGCGCGCTGCAGCAGGACCTGGTGCGCCAGCGCCCCGTATGTGCCGT
>DASZQC010000218.1:0-10528 GCA_035549815.1 Dongiaceae bacterium | reverse complement strand
ATGTCACCCTGCGCCTCAATAGTCCGGTGGTGCTGGACGGCGAGATTTTCGATGCCGGCCCGCACGGCCAGGTCGATCTCGCCGCCGGCCCGGCCGTCTCGTTTCATCGGTATTAGCGATGGCGCCGGCCCGCGCTGAGCTCAAAGGCCTTGTCGCGCAGGAGCTGAGCCAGCCGGTCGCGCCGGCGGTTACGGCGATGGCGGAGGCGGTACGGGCGCGGCATGGCAAGTCGGCGGTCGCCGTACTGTTTTACGGTTCATGCCTGCGCAAGCCGGAAATGCTGCTCTCCGACTCGCTGCTCGATTTCTACCTGTTGGTAGACGATTACCGCGCGGCTTATGACAGCGGCCTGCTGGCCTTTGCCAATCGCCTGCTGCCGCCGAACGTCTTCTATCTGGAGCTGCCGCAGCCCGGTGGCACGCTGCGCTGCAAATATGCGGTGCTGACGCTGGACCAGTTCGCGGCCGGCACGTCGCGCGATGCGCTCAACGTCTCGCTATGGGCCCGCTTCAGCCAGCCGGCGCGGCTGCTCTGGTCGCGCGATGCGGCGACGGCCGATCGGGTGGCGGAGGCTTGCGTCGAGGCGGTCCTCACCATGCTCGGAAATGTTCGGCCGCTGGTGCAATCCAGCGACGCGGAGGTGCTGTGGCGCCGTGCCTTCGAGGCGACCTATGCGGCGGAGCTGCGCTCCGAGACATCCGATCGCGCGACGGAACTGGTTCGTCTCGATCTCGACCGATATCAGCGCGTGACCGCGCCCGCGCTGGAGCTGTTGCGCGAGCAGGGCAACGACCTATCCGCTGATGAGAGCGCGGCGCTGTGGCGCAAGCGCCGGCGCGTCGGCAAGCTGCTCAATCTGGCGCGGCTGGCGAAGGCGACCTTCACGTTCCAGGGTGCGCTGGACTATGTCTTGTGGAAAGTGCGCCGGCATTCCGGCGTGGAGCTGCAAGTCACCGATTGGCAGCGGCGGCACCCCCTGCTTTCGGCGCCCGTGCTGGCCTGGAGACTGTACCGGCGCGGCGCCTTCCGGTAGGCACAAAAAAACGAACAGCGCGCCACAAGGACGCGCTGTCGTCGATCACAACGGATCGAGCTCTTACTCGGCGGCGGCGATGCGCACCGACTGGTCGGCGATCAGGCCAAGCTCCAGGCCGACCTTGGTCACCACGTCGATGACGCGGCGCAGTTGCTCCGTCGAGTGCGCGGCGCAGACCGAGCAGCGCAGCAAAGCGGTGCCGCTTGGCGTCGCCGGCGGCAGCGCCAGGTTCACATAGACGCCATTCTGCAGCAGGCCATGCCAGGCGCGGGCGGCCAGCGCAGGGTCATTGATGTGGATCGCGACCACCGGGCCTTTCTGGCTGCCGAGCTTGAAGCCGGCGGCTTCCAGGCCGTGATAGAGCGTGTCGACATTGCGCCACAGCTTGGTCATCAGCTCCGGATGCTTGCGCAGATGCGCCAGCGACTGCCGCACCGAGGCGACGATCGACGGAGGCATCGAAGCGGTGAACATGTAGGGCCGGCAGGAGACGCGCAGGATCTCGAAATCCGGATGGTCGGAGATCAGGAAGCCGCCGATGGCGCCCATGCTCTTGGAGAAGGTGCCGGTGATGAAATCGACATCCGCGTCGACGCCTTCCTGTTCCAGCAGGCCGCGGCCGGTCTTGCCCATGACGCCCATCGAATGGGCCTCGTCGACCAGCAGATAGGCGCCGTGCTTCTTCTTGACCTCGACGAATTCCTTGAGCGGCGCATGGTCGCCCAGCATCGAATAGATGCCCTCGACCACCACCAGCTTGTTGCCCGGCTCGTTCGCCAACCGCGCCAGCCGCTTGTCGAGATCGGCCGGGTCGTTGTGGCGGAAGCGGATCACGGTCGCGTGGCCGAGCCGCGCGGCGTCATAGATCGAGGCATGGCTGTCGGCGTCGATGATCAGGTAGTCGCCGGGACCCACGAGGGTCGAGATGGCGCCCAGGTTCGCCTGATAACCGGTGGTGAACACCATGCAGTGCTTCTTGCCGTAGAAATCGGCAAGGTCGGCTTCCAGCGCCTTGTGGCAGGAATAGGAGCCGTTGGCGATGCGCGAGCCGGTGGTGCCGGTGCCGAACTCGTTCAGCGCGTTCTGCGCCGCGGCGATGCAATCGGCATCGAAGGTCAGGCCGAGATAATTGTTCGAGCCGCACAGGATGGTCTTGCGACCCTCGACCATGGCCTCGGTCGAGGAGACGATCTTCTCCATCTTCACGCCGAACGGGTCGGCGCCACAGGCCGTCACGGCGCCGTGCACCTCGCGAATGGTCTTAAAGCGATCGAAGAGCCCCATGATTGCCCTCTATGCCCCCGCCTTGGCCGGCTGCGTCTTGCTCGCGTAGATCGTGTCGGCCAGTTGGCCGACCGTCGCGATTTCCGGCACGAGATTGAGTGGGATCGACACGTCGAACCGATCCTCGAGTTCCATCATCAGGTCCATGACCTGGAGCGAGTCCATGGTCAGGTCCTCCGCGATGACGGTATCGGTGGTGATGGCCTTGTCCCCGGCCCGGAATCGCTCCAGCAAACGAGCGATCTCCGTGAACACGGTGTCCCTGGTCATGGCCAAGTTCGGCTGCAGCGCTGCGTTGCCCACTCTGTTGAACTCTTTCTGCCAACGCCGGTGTCCATTCCGGCAGAAAAGGGACCGACCGTCACAAGTGAGTCACATGGTGGCCGATTCCACAGCCATGAGTTCTGATTCATTTGGCCGGAATGGTTAAATGACAAATTGTTACCGTTTGTTACAGCCCATCCGAATCAAGGCCTTAGCGCTGAATCTTACGATAACAGATGGGCTTCTTGGTAAGCGCGGACCGTGTCCTTGAAACCGGTCCAGACGTCGAATTTGGGTTGCCAATCCGTGACCGAGGACAGCTTTTCGCCGCGCGCCACCCAGTCCGGGAAATAGATCTCGGCGACCTTGTGCGGGAACAGGACCCGCGCGCGGCCGTCCAGGCCGGCCAACCGGGCGTTGCCCCAGGCCGTCATCGCCAGGGCCCAGCGCGGCAACCGCACCCCCTTGGGCGTGGCCCCGACCGCACCGCCCAGCGCTTCCAGCAGGTCCGGCCAGCGGTAGCCGCCGGGCGCCCCGTCGTCGACCTCGTAGAGGGCGTGACGGTCGCCGTGGCGCTCCAGCGTGGCGGCGATGGCCTCTCCCAGGTCGGCGCCGTGGATCATGGAGACCGCAGCACCCGGGATGGCCGGGTAGGGCACCAGACCCAGCTTCGCGGCCTTGAACATCGGCAGCAGTTCCAGATCACCCGGCCCATAAACCGCCGGCGGCCGCAGGATGGTCCAGGGCCGCTCGGCCGCCAGCGCCTCGACCTGGGCCTCGCCCCGGCGCTTGCTGTCGCAATAGGGGGAGAGCCGCGGCTCGCGCGCGGCGAGGCTGGAGACATGCACCAGCGCCGCGCCGGGATTGCGCCGGTTGGCGGCGCGCAACAGGCGCTCGGTGCCGGTCTCGTTGACGGCGTAGAAATCCTCCGGCGTCAGCGCCTTCACCAGCCCCGCCAGATGGATGATCGCCTCGGCGCCGTCGACCAGCCGCTCCAGCGCGCCTTCGTCATGGACATCGCCCAGCACCAGCTCAAGGCGGTGATAGGGAGAGAGCAGATCGGCTGGGTGCCGGCGCGCCAACGCCCGGACCTCCCAGCCGCGTCGGCGCAGCGCCGCGACCGTGTGCCGGCCGATGAAACCGGTCGCGCCGGTGACGGCCGCCAGGCGCCCCATCAGAGCGGTGCTCCCCCGAACACCGCGCTATGCGCCCACGGCGGCGTCGAACTGGTCGTAAGCTCCGCTCAGATAGTTCGCCTTGGCCTTGCTGCGGCTGAGCTTGCCGGAGGAAGTCTGCGGCAGCGCCTTGGGCGGCACCATGACCACCCGCGCCTCCACGCCATGCGCCCGCTGCAGCAGGGCATAGATTTCGCGCTTCAGCTTCTCGCGCTGGGCGACGTCGCCGATCCGGCACTGCACCAGCACCACCACCGTCTCGCCGGCCTGGTCGTCTTCGATGGAGAAGGCGGCCACGTCGCCGCGCCGGAGCTCCGGCAGTTCCTCCGCCTCCCACTCCAGATCCTGCGGCCAGATGTTGCGGCCGTTGAGGATGATCAGGTCCTTGGCGCGGCCGGTGATGATGATCTCGCCATCCAGCAGGTAGCCGAGGTCGCCGGTATCGAGCCAGCCGTCGGCACCGAGCACTTCGGCGGTCAGGTCCGGCTGGTTGAAATAGCCGCCCATCACGCTGGGCCCGCGGAAGAACACGCGACCCACATGGCGTTCCGGCAGCGCCTTGCCGGCGGCGTCGCGGATCTGGAACTCGTGCCCTTGCAGCGCGCGGCCGCAAGCGACGAAGGGACGCGACTTCGCGCTGGGCGTCGAGGCGACGGCGAGGCTGTCCTCGGCCAGCGCATCGCGGTCGATGTCGTCGACCACGTAGCGGCGGCCGAGCGGCGCGAAGCTCATGGCGAGCGTGGTTTCCGCCATGCCATAGCTGGGCACGAAGGCGGTCTTGCGGAAGCCGTAGGGCGCGAAGGCCTCGGCGAATTTCTGCAGGATATGGTGCTGCACCATGTCGCCGCCGATGCCGGCGCCGCGCCAGGTCTTCAGATCGACCTTGAGCTCGCTGCCCTCGCGCAGGCGGCGGGTGCAAAGCTCGTAGCCGAAGCTCGGCGAATAAGACAGCGTGCCGCCATATTCGGAGATCAGCTTCATCCAGGTCAGCGACCGGCGCGCGAAGTCGCGCGTCGCGATGTAATCGACCGACATCTGCGTGGTCAGCGGCACCAGCATGAAGCCGACCAGGCCCATGTCGTGATAGAGCGGCAGCCACGACGTGCAACGGTCGCCGCGATTGATGTTGAGGCCATCCAGCGTGATCGCGTTGGCGTTGGCCATGATCGAGCGCTGCGGAATGTCGATGCCCTTGGGGAAGCGCGTGCTGCCCGAGGAATATTGCAGGTAGCTTTGATCGTTCTTGCCAAAGGGGCGCAGGTCGGCGCCGTCGCGGGGCAGGGACTGGAACGCCGCCGGTCCGCCCACCAATTTCAGCGGCAGGCCCGCAGCGGCCTCGGTCAGGAACGACAGCAGCGCCTGGGGCGCCATCGCGGCCACCGCGCCGGAGCCTTCGAGCTGATGGCGGAGTTGCGCGACATAGGCGGCGTGGCCGCCGAGCGTGGTCGGCACCGCGACGGGCACCGGCAACACGCCGGCATACTGGCAACCGCAGAAGGCGACCATGAAATCCGGGTCGGTGTCGGCGATCAGCAGCACCCGTTCGCCCTTGTTCAGGCCCAGCTTGACCAAGCCCTGCGCGAATTCCCGCGCCCGCTCGCGCAGTTCCCGGTAGGTCAGGACACGGTCCAGCTCGCCCCTGGCGGTAAAGAAATTGAGCCCGGTCTGGCCGCGGGCGGCGTAGTCCAGGGCCTCGCAAATGGTGTCGAAGTCGCTGCGCCGGGTCGGTAAATCCGGGGTAATGGTCGGTGTCGCCTGTTGGCTCATTTCGCTATGTTCGCTATCGGCTTATGGGACTTTACGTCGCATAAACGATTGATTGCAAAGGGGCCGCAGCCGCCTTTAGGATTTCGCGCTGCTTAGCAAATGCGCCGTGACTCGGCAAGCCACCCGAATGGGGCAGGCCGCACGGCGTCCCGTTCTACCTGCGGCACACTATATGGGACAGATGAAAATGAAGACCGCCGATGTCGAGCTGAAGGCGTCCGAAAAACCCAAAAGCGGGTTGAGCGCCCTGTTCGGGATGAGCGACGCCAAGAAGGAAAAGGCGCCGAAATACAAGGCCGGCACCCATCCTTCGGCCGGCGGCGAGGCGGCGGAGAAGACCAAGGTCAGCCAGTCGATCGCCGACGTGGTCCGTCTGCTGCGCGCGGACCAGGCGCACAAGATCGCCGTGCACGGCGACAAGGGCTTCTTTGATTCGTTCCGCGCGGCGGCGGGCGACATCACCTGCGTGTGGCTGTCGAATGATTTCGTCGTCGACCAGCAATTGGGGGCGCTACCGCTCGGCGCCGACCAGTTGAAGGATTGCCAGGCGGTCGTGGTCGGCGGACCGGACGTGGCGACCAAGTATCGCTTCACCTTGCGGGCGACCCATGCACACGCGCCGAGCGTGCCGGTCCATTGGGTGGCGGAGAACTGGGAATTCTGCGCCGGCACCGCGGCGGTGCCGCAGGAGATCGAAGACGTCGACGCGCTGGTCTTCAATCACTTCGAGGAATTCTTCGGCATCAAGGACGTGCTGCAGTTCCGCTTCGAACTGATCTCCGACCAAGGCATCAAGCGCAGCTACCTGGCGCTCGGCCCCAGCCAATCGGTGAACCTGAACCTCAAGGAGATGGCAGGCGGCGAGCGCGACGGCGCGGTGTGTCTGAAGATCTATGTCTCGCACCCGTACCTGACGCGCGGCCGGCATTACCGGTTCCGGGTCTGCGCGGATGTGTTCTGGAGGGATTCCTTCACCATCATTCACGGCTCGCACCAGTTCTTCAAGAACGTGAACAAGGAGCAGCCGTTCCGCCTGATCGATTCCGTGATCCGCGGCGGGCAAGTGGTGATGACGGTGCCCAACTATGATCTCGACATGGGCGCCGACGATGACATCGTGATCGGCTCCGGCGCCAGCAAGAAAGTGCAGAAGCGCTCGCGCACCAAGCCGGTCGAGGTGGTGCATTTCGAGCATCGCGACCGACCCAGCACCAAGCGCGACTATTTCGCCGCTTCGTATAAGGGATATGGCACGTCGTTCTGGTACGCGCTGGAGGAAGGCTGCTTCAGCAAACCGGGCAAGCAGGGCAGCATCATGGCCAACCACCTGTGCAAGGTGGGTGTCGACAACCGCGAGGATGCCGCGTTCCGTCCGGACGAGCTGCGCGTAGTGGAGCAGGCGGTCGCCGCCGGCTACATGATCTATCCCAGCTACATCCCGGTCACGCACGGCAAGTCGAAGCTCTCTTTCGGCTTCAACTACGACGCCTCCAATCCGCCGTTCGAGCATTACTGGCTGCGCTTCTATGCCGCGGACGGGTCGTTCGTCGGCCAGATGCGCTGGCGCAAGGACTTCGTCGGCCCGGCCTTCATCGAGGATGTGCTGGAAGCCTGGGGCAGCCCGGAGCGCTATCGCGTTGCCGGTGCCTTGCTGGCGCCGGACCATCTGAAGATCGGCATCGCGCCGCAGCGTTTCATCACCACCGGCGACCTGGTGGTGCGCCATCTCGAGACCGGCGACCAGGACGCGACCGAGTTCCAGCCGGCCTGGCGCAATTTGGGCGCGGTGGTGCCGACCTTGCCGCACTGGCTGCATCCCTCGATCGGCGTCATGGGCCGCACCAACGTCATCGGCCGCGTGCGCTGCCGCGACGGATTCCGGACCGGCGTCTTCATCGCCAATGCCAGCGGCAATCTGAAATACGACATGGCGGCGGAATGCGAGATCGCCGCGATCAACCATCATGGCCGCCGGCTCAGCTATTTCCTGAAGATCCCGGCCCAGGGCGGCGAACTGGTCTGGCTCGACGACGTGATGGCGCGGCTGAAGGATCATGTGGGCGAGACCGGCATCGCCGCCTTGCAGGTGAAATCCGCCGATGCCGATCTCTGTGCCCACGTCATCGGCGTCGCGCCGAACGGCGCCGTCGGCTTGCAGCATCTCTGGGGCTACTAGGCGCTCCTGGTGCCGCCCGCGCACAAAGTGGCCTTGATCGGCAGCTTGCTGTCGCTGGCGCCCGGCACCTGGAATCCGGCGTGGCTGCGCGGGGATTCCGTCCGCGCCGCGCTCGGCGATCGGGCCAGGATCGCCGTCGATCCGCGCGCCGTGCTGGGCAAGATGCCGGCCGCCAGGATGAGCGAGATCAAGCAGCGCTTCCTGGTGCCCGGCCTGGCGAATTGCGGCCTGACCGCGATGCTCGACCTCCCCACCTATCGCGACGTCGAGGATTTCGCGCAGTTCGGCGACGATTACGCGGCCTCGCGCCTGTTCCAGTGGCTGCAGCGATCGGCCGCGGCCGGGGAACCAGTGAATGCCCGCGGCATCGTCTGTGACACCGAAGCGAAGATGCTGGATTACTACCGCACTTATCTGGACCTGTTCCGCAGCCTGCATCGCGAGGGCTACCATTACAGCGGGCCGGACGAAATCTGCTTCGGTATCGCCGCCGACGGGGCCATCGTGCATATGCGACGCGGCACGCACCGCCTGGTTTCGGCGCATTTTCTGGGCTTGCCCTTGGTCACCGGCTATGTCACCCATGCCGACCCGGACTGGGTCGCCGCCTGCCGGATCAAATGGCGGACCGGTCCGATCGAGGCCATTGCCGCCGGCATAGGCGAATTGAACGCGGCGGCGCCGTCCGCGAAATCCGCATGAGCAACGTTACCGAAATCTTTCGTCTGTTCTTTTTCGACGGCTGGCGCCGCCAGACCTTGATCATGCTGGCGATGCTGCTGGGCGTGGCGGCGGAGAATGTGTCGATCGCCAGCCTGTGGCCGATCATCGGCATCCTGACCGGCGATGCGGCCGTGCTGAATTCACCGGCGGCGCGGCTGGTGACGGACGGCCTCGCCGTCCTGCATGTGCCGCCGGAGCTGGGGCCCTTGCTGGCGTTCCTGTGCGCGGCGCTGACGCTGAAATTCGCTTTGTCCAGCGGCGGCCTGATCTTCGTCGGCAAGGAGGTCGCGCGCATGACGACGGAGCTGCGCGTGCGCCTGATCGACGCCATCGTGCGCGCGCGCTGGTCGCACATCGTCAACACGCCGGCGGGCCGGCTGACCGCGGCGTTGGGAGACGAGGGCGAGCGCGCCTCCGCCGCCTATCGCTCGGGCGGGCTGTTTGCCGTCAAGCTGACCGAGACCCTGATGTATCTGGTGGGCTGCCTGTGGATCTCGTGGGAGTTCTCGCTGCTCGCCATCGTGGTCGCCTCGATCCTCTGGGTCGCCGTCGCGCGCTATGTGCGCATCGCCCGCCGCGCGGGCCGCACCAAGTGGAAGAGCACGCACCGCCTGTCCTCCACCGTGGTGGAGCTGCTGACGTCGATCAAGAGCCTGCGGGCGATGAACCGCCAGGGCTATCTGGGCACGCTCGCCGCCGAACATGCCGATCGCATCCGCTCTTCGGTGGAGAAGGAGTTCTATAGCGAGACGGCGATCAAGGCGCTGCAGGACCCGCTGCTCGGCACCATGCTGATCGGCGGCTTCTATGTCGGTTATACCTACTTCAATCTCGGCCTGGTCGAGCTGATCGGCGTGGTGTGGCTGCTGCGGCGCATTTCCAACGGCGTCACCGCCATGCGCGGCGCCATGCAGCGCGTGGCGATCGACGGCGTCGCCTTCTGGTCGATCCAGGACCTGACCGCAAAAATGGAGCGCGAGGCGGAAGCGCTGCATGGCGGCAAGCCGGCGCATCTGGGCGGCGCCTGCAGGTTCGAGGATGTGCGCTTCGGCTATGGCGACCGCACCATCATCGACGGCGCGAATTTCCGGCTGCCGGTGGGCGAGGTGGCGACGCTGATCGGCCCCTCCGGCGTCGGCAAGACCACCATCGCCGACCTGCTGGTCGGCCTGCATGAGCCGGCCGAGGGCCGCGTGCTGATCGACGATTTGCCTTTGACGGAAATCGATCTCGCGCGCTGGCGCAGCAAGCTCGGCTACATCCCGCAGGAGAACATCCTGTTCAACGACAGCGTGATGGAGAACATCACGCTGGGCGATCCGAAGATCACGGAACAGCAGGTGATCGCCGCGCTGAAGCTGGCCGGCGCCTGGGGCTTCGTCGAGGCCCTGCCGCAGGGTCTGCACGAACCGATCGGCGTGCGCGGCAACCGGTTGTCGGGCGGCCAGAAGCAGCGCCTGTCGATCGCCCGCGCCCTGATCGGCAGCCCGGAGCTGCTGATCCTGGACGAGGCGACCAGCGCCCTCGACCAGGACACCGCGCGGGAAATCTGCCAGGCGGTGCGCGGCCTGCGCGGCGACCGCACCATCCTCGCCATCACGCACCAGCCGATCTGGATGGAAGCGGCCGACCAGGTCCTGACCATGCGCCACGGCAAGGTCGTCGCGGACACACCGGCCGCCTAGGGTTTCTTTTCGCTTTGGAGCGTCGTCGTCGATTCGACAATCGACAGCTTTTCATTGAGCCACCAATCCACCGTCGAAATGATCTCCGCATAGGGATCGGCTTCACTTTCCGAACTGGCTTCAGTTGAAGTCGAGGCGGCATAGCCGCGGCGGTCTCGATGTTGATCCAGGAGCTCGGCGAGCATGACCGCTTCATATTCCGAGAGCGGGCGTTTCAAGCGATGCGCGGGCGGCGGAACCCCATCCGGAAACTTCGTGCTCGCGTCGTACATGACGTAGTCAAGCAAGGCAGGCGGAGCGCCGGAGACGAGAGACAAATCTGCGCCCTCCAGCCGGGCGCCATGCCTTGGCCGCAGCGAGCGCCGTCAGCACCTTGAAGACCGAGCCGGCCTGGTAAACCCCGTGCGCGCCGGTCTTG
>DASZQC010000217.1:0-3665 GCA_035549815.1 Dongiaceae bacterium | reverse complement strand
AACGGCATCAAGGGCGTCCTCGTCCTGGAACCGGCCCCGAGCGATCTGGCTACGTCGGGCACTGGAATGCTCACCATAAATACACCCGCCGACGAAGCGAAACTCGGCGAGTTGATCAAGACCGATCCGACGGTGACCGTGCAATTGAACATTCCCGACGAACTTTCGGCCCTCGAGCCGCTCTTGCCGACGTTCGCTGGAATCAAGATACCCAAGGAATCTTGGTAGGGTCCGGGAGATTGGGAGCCGGCGCCGAAACAGCGATCAGCGCTCGGAATATTGCGGCGCGTCGAGCGCCTTCAACTGCGCGGTTTCGAGCGGGTCGATGGTGCGCCAGCCCTCGCCGAAATCGACGATGCAACTGACACCCGCCGGGCTGGTCTTGATGACGGTGAAGTTGCCGGCGGACGACATGAAGATCTCAATCAGGTTTCCGTCGCCGGAAACGCCGTGGCCGAGCTTCTTTTCGTTGTAGGCTTGCCGCAGCTCGCCTTCGAGCTGCTCGTGCGGGAAGCAGACCGGCGTCCGCCGTCCCTCCGCTGGGGGCCCTTCCGCCGAGGCGGCCGGCACGGCCAGGAACAGGGCCGCCAGCAATCCGCCCCCGACCAACACGCTGATGCGAAAGATAGATGTCATGCGGCACCGCCTTGCTGCGTCCTCGCGCAACCACAGAAGTTCCGCAAGGTTAACGGCGGTTGTCGGAAAGAGTTCCGCGCCGGCCGTGACATCGGCGCTACGCTGATGCCGAAAAGCCTAGGTCCGGGATGCTGTCCTGTCATGTATGGCTCGTGAATCGGCCGGCGCCTGCGCGCGGTCGTTCATGCCGTAGTCGCGCAGCACCTGGACGACGCGCAGGCGGTAATCCTTGAAGATGCCGCCGCGTCCTGCTTCTTGCGCCGCGCGATGGGCTTCCAGGTTGCGCCATTGCGCGACCGCCTGCTCGTCGCGCCAGAAGGAGAGGGACAGGAACTTGCCTTTCTCGGCCAGGCTCTCGAATCGTTCGATCGAGATGAAACCGTCGATCCCGGAGAGCAGCGGCTTCAGCTCCGCGGCGAGATCGAAATAATCCTTGCGGCGGCTCTCATGCGGCCACAGCTCGAAGATGATGGCGATCATGCCGGTTCTCCAAAGATGGGGATGCGCGCATTGACCGAGGCAGCATAGCGCACCGCGCGCAGCAGATCATCGAACGCCGCGCCCCGCGCCATCAGCGCCTGCACGCCGATTGCCGCCAGTTCCATCGCGATGGCGGCGCCCGGGCAGGCATGACGGCCATGGCCGAAGGTGAAGCAGCTCTGATCGGCGCGATCAGGATCGAAGAGATGCGGCCGCGCATGCAGGGCGGGATCGCGGTTGGCCGCCGCCAACACGACCAGGATCGTGTCGCCCGCTTTCATCTCCTGGCCGGCGACGATGCCGTCCTCCGCCACAAAGCGCCGCGTGTTGTGGACCGGCGGGTCGTGGCGCAGCACTTCCCCGACGATGCGGTGCAGCAGCGCATCATCGCCGGCCGCGCGCCGCTGCAGATCGGTATCGCGCGCCAAGGCCAGCAGCGTGTTGCCGATCAGGCCGGCCGTTGCTTCATAGGTCTGCGACATCAGGCCGAGCAGGTTGGCCAGCGCCGCCTCGCGCTGCGCCACGCCCAAGCTCATCAGGCGATCCATCTGCATGGGAACGCCGCCGCGCTGCTTTCCGTCGGACTGTTCCTCCAGCAGGTGTAGCAGCCGTGCGGCGGCGGACTTGCTGCTTTCGATCTGCGCCGGGCTGCTGAGTGGCGACAGGCAGCGGGTGAAATCCGCGATCAGCGCGGCGGCCATTGGCGCTGCCTTCGCTGGCAGGCCGATCATCTCCGCAATAGCCCGCACCGGAAAGGCGCGCGCAAAGCGGTCGATGCCGGATGCGCCTGCCCCGGACTCTTCGAGGCACGCCGCAGCGATGCGCCGCGCGGCGCCGATCAGCGCGCCGGGATCGAATGCACCGATGGTGGCGGCGACCGCCGGCTTCAGCACCCTATGCCGGTCACCATCGTTCATGCGCACCAGATGGCCGAACACATTTCCGGCGCTCGATCCGGCGATATTCGCCGGTACCGGTTCCACCGGCGGACGCACGCGGCACAGCGGGCTATCCAACACGGCAGCCGCTTCATCCGCACCGAGCGCCACCCAAAGCCCGATCTTCTCCTCGCGATAGATCGGACGATAGGCCAGCAAGGCTGCGTAATAGGGATAGGGGTCGGGATGCGCCGCCGCCTGCAGCAGGTGCTCAGGGAACGACGCATTTCGCGACATCGCCTCACGTGAGATCTCTTGGGCCAGCATGTCAGAATTCCTTACGTTGATAGTTTGATTGTCGCCGAACCATGCTGACTTGTCCTGTCAGGACAGTTTGGTTACCGTCAAACTATGGAACAGGAACCGGACATCGAGACGCTCGCCCGCACCATCGGCGATCCGACGCGGATCAAGATGCTGACTCTGCTGATGGAAGGCCGCGCCTTGACCGCCAAGGAACTGGCCTATGGCGCCGGTGTCGAGCCGGCCACGGCGACCGCGCATCTGAAGCGGCTGCTTGATGAGCGGCTGGTGTCGGTGGCGGTGCAGGGGCGGCATAAATATGTGCGGCTGGCCTCTCCCGACGTGGCCCAGCTCATGGAGCTGATGATGGCCGTCGCGCCGCGCGCCAATGTCCGCCGCCCTGTGCCGCGCGTGGAGGAAAAGCTGCGCCACGCCCGCATGTGCTACGACCATCTGGCAGGCGAGCTCGGCATCGGCATCACCGATGGGCTGGTGAAACAGGGCCTGCTGCGCAAGGAAGAGGATGCGTTTGCGGTGACCCGGAAAGGAGCCGCCTGGTTCGGCGAGCTCGGCATCGACCTGGAGAAGACTCGCGGCCTGCGTCGCAAGTTCGCCTCGCAATGCCTGGACTGGAGCGAGCGCCGCGATCATCTCGGCGGCGCCCTCGGCGCGGCGCTGGCGGAGCGCCTGGTCGATCTCGGCTGGATCGCCCGCAAGCGCAACTCGCGCGCCGTGAGCGTGACGGAAGCGGGTCGGCGCAAATTGGCGCAGCATTTCGCGCTGGAACCCTAGTCGCGCCGGTAGCGTTCCGCGGCTGACCGGTCTGTGCGCGAGGCGACCATGAGAACCACCCAGTCGACCATCTACGTCACCGACATCAACGGCGCGCCGGAGCAGGTCTGTCAGGGCTGGTCGATCCGACTTTCACGCGGCAATATTTCATGGGCCGTGCCATCGAGATCGAGCCGAAGGTCGGCGGGCGGTTCCGGTTGGTGATGGAGGACGGACAGACCGACACCGAGGGGCTGGTGAAGGCCTGGGAGCCGCCGCGTCGCCTGACCATGACCTGGAACGTGGTCTGGATCCCGGAATTCCGCAATTTCCCGGAGGCGGTCGTCACCTATGAGTTGAAAACCATCGGCGGCATGGTCAAGCTGACCATGACCGAGGAGCACTCGACGCCGATCGAGGAGAAATACCTGGAAGGCGCGCGGCAGGGCTGGCGGTTGATCCTGTCCGGGCTGAAGACCCTGCTGGAAACCGGCAAGCCGCTGCCGAAGTTCGAGCCGAAAACGCTCAAGGAGATGAAGTAGGACCGTTCCCACGCGGAGGCGTACATGACCAAGCATGCCAAGCCGGGTTTCGTCT
>DASZQC010000216.1:0-5262 GCA_035549815.1 Dongiaceae bacterium | reverse complement strand
GAGCTCGATGGTTTGTTGCGCGGTCTCGCCGGGCGCTTTGTGCAGCCGGGCGCTTCGGGCGCGCCGACGCGCGGACGTCTGGATGTGCTGCCGACCGGCCGCAATTTCTATTCGGTCGATACGCGCGCCGTGCCGACGCCCAGCGCCTGGGCTTTGGGCTGGAAGTCTGCCGCCCGCATCCTGGAGCGGCACCGGCAGGAGCATGGCGTCTGGCCGCGCGCGCTGGTTCTGTCGGCCTGGGGCACCGCCAACATGCGTACCGGCGGCGACGATCTGGCCCAGGCGCTGGCGCTGATGGGCGTGCGGCCGACCTGGGACGATGGCGCTTCCGGCCGCGTGTCCGGATTTGAAGTGCTGCCGCTCAGCCTGCTCGACCGTCCGCGCGTCGACGTCACTTTGCGCGTCTCCGGTTTCTTCCGCGATGCCTTCCCGGCGCAGATCGATCTGTTCGACAGCGCCGCGCGCGCCGTCGCCGATTTGGACGAACCGGAGCATCTGAATCCGATCGCCGCGCGCGCGCGCGCCGAGGCCGCCGCCTTGGTAGCGCAGGGCGTGGACGCCGCGACCGCGCGACGCAAGACCGGCTTCCGCGTGTTCGGCGCCAAGCCGGGCGCCTATGGCGCCGGCCTGCAGGCCTTGATCGACGAGCGCGGCTGGTCGGACGAAGGCGATTTCGCCCGCGCCTATCTCGCCTGGGGTGGCTATGCCTACGGCAACGGCGCGTCGGGCGAGGCGGCGCAGGCCAGCTTCTCCCACCGCCTGACCCAGGTCGACGCGATCCTGCACAACCAGGACAATCGCGAGCACGATCTGCTCGACAGCGACGATTACTACCAGTTCGAAGGCGGCCTCGCCGCCACCGTCAAGCATTTGACCGGGCGCAAGGCGCCGGTCTGGCACAACGATCATTCGGCGCCGGAGAATCCCCAGGTGCGCAGCCTGGAGGAAGAGATCGCCCGCATCGTCCGCGCCCGAGTCGTCAATCCGAAATGGATCAAGGGCGTGATGCGCCACGGCTACAAGGGCGCTTTCGAGATGGCGGCGACGGTCGATTACCTGTTCGCCTTCGCCGCCACGGCGGATTGCGTCGCCGATCACCATTTCGACCTGGTGTTCGACGCCTATCTGGCCGACGACGAGGTGCGCGACTTCATAGAGGCACACAATCCCGCCGCGCTGAAAGAGATCGCCGAGCGCCTGATCGAGGCGCAGGAGCGGCATTTGTGGCGGCCACGTTCCAACGCGGCGCACACGCATCTGTTGGAATGGGCGGGGCGTGCCATCAACGAAAGAGCAGCATCATGAGCGACGAGACCCAGGACGACGTGAACCGGCGCGCCGACGAGAAATCGGCCAAGCGCAAGGAAGCGCGCGACAAGATGATGACGCAGAAGACCATCGAGAAGGGCCTGCTCATCGTCCACACCGGCAAGGGCAAGGGCAAATCGACGGCGGCCTTCGGCATGGTCATGCGCTGCGTCGGCCACGGCATGAAGGTCGGCGTGATCCAGTTCATCAAGGGCAAGTGGGACACCGGCGAGCGCTGGGTGCTGGAGAAGTTTCCCGACCTCTGCACCATCAAGGCGCTGGGCGAGGGCTTCACCTGGGAGACCCAGGACCGCGCCCGCGACATCGCCCACGCCCGCGCCGCATGGGAGGAGGGCAAGAAGCTGATGGCCGATCCCACAATCAAGCTGGTCCTGCTGGACGAGATCAACATCGCCCTGCGCTACGATTATCTGCCGGTGGATGAGGTGGTCGCGCATCTGAAGGCGCGCCGGCCGGATTTGCATGTCGTGGTGACGGGCCGCAACGCGAAGGACGAGATGATCGAGGCCGCCGACCTGGTGACCGAGATGGAAATGATCAAGCACCCCTTCCGCGACGGCGTGAAGGCACAGCAGGGGATCGAGTTTTGATTCAATCAGCCATCGCTCGCTGCCCCCACCGCAGCCCTCCCGGCGCCGACGCATGTCGGCATTCGCCGATGGGCCGGTGGAGGGAGTTCGCTGTCGTTCCCTCCACCGGAACGGGGGAGGGTTAGGGAGGGGCAGATGCAGAATTCGGTTGCCGCCATCATGTTCCAGGGCACTGGCTCGGACGTCGGCAAGTCGCTGATGGTGGCGGGGCTGTGCCGCGCCTATGCGCGCACGGGTAAGCGGGTGCGGCCGTTCAAGCCGCAGAACATGTCCAACAATGCGGCGGTGACGGCGGAGGGTGGCGAGATCGGCCGCGCCCAGGCCTTGCAGGCGCGTGCCTGCGGCGTGCAGCCGTCGGCGCACATGAACCCGGTGCTGCTGAAGCCGCAATCGGAGATCGGCGCGCAGATTGTCGTTCAAGGCAAGGTGTGGGGCCAGGCCAAGGCGCGCGACTATCGCGCACTCAAACCCCAATTGATGCCTGCCGTGCTGGACAGCTTCGCCAGGCTGTCGGCGGACGCGGACCTGGTGCTGGTGGAGGGCGCGGGCAGCCCGGCGGAGATCAACCTGCGCGACGGCGACATCGCCAACATGGGCTTTGCCGAAGCGGCCGACGTGCCGGTCATCCTCGTCGGCGACATCGACCGCGGCGGCGTCATCGCCAGCATCGTCGGCACCATGAAGCTGCTGCCGGCCGAGGAGGCCGCGCGCATCAAGGGCTATCTCATCAACAAGTTCCGCGGCGATCCGGCCCTGTTCGGGGACGGGTTGCACGCGATCGAGGCGACAACGGGCTTGAAGAGCCTCGGCGTCGTTCCGTGGTTCGAGCGCGCCCATTTGCTTCCGGCCGAAGATGCCGTCGCGCTGAACGGTTATCGTGCACGGACCAACGGCGAGATCAAGATCGCGGTGCCGCGCCTGCCGCGCATCGCCAATTTCGACGACCTCGATCCGCTGCGCGCCGAGCCGGACGTGCGGGTCGAGCTGATCGAGCCCGGCCATCCGCTGCCGGCCGATGCCGACCTCATCCTGCTGCCCGGCTCCAAATCCACCATCGGCGATCTGGCTGCCTTGCGTGAAGCGGGCTGGGACATCGACCTGAAAGCGCATGCGCGGCGCGGCGGCAAGGTGCTGGGCCTGTGCGGCGGCTACCAGATGCTGGGCCGGCGCCTGGACGATCCGGACGGCACCGAAGGGCCGGCCGGCGTGGTCGATGGCTTAGGCCTGCTGGCGGTCGACACGGTGCTGGCGGGCGACAAGGCGCTGGTGGAAGTGACGGGCAAGGAGAATGCCAGCGGCCTGCGGGTGCGCGGCTTCGAGATGCATATCGGCCGCACCACCGGCACCGACACCGCGCGACCGATGCTCGATCTGGATGGCCGGCCGGATGGTGCCATCTCCGCCGACGGTCGCGTCATGGGCACCTATCTGCACGGCATCTTCGCCGACGATGCCTTCCGCCACCATTTCCTGAACCGCTTGCGCGCCCGCGAAGCCAGCGGCGTTGCCTACGAGGCGTTGGTGGACGATGTGCTCGACGAACTCGCCGACCACCTGCAACGTCATGTCGACCTGGAACGGATCCTGGACCTTGCTAGTCGCAGAGCCAGATAAGTGCTGTCAACAGCGCGGCCTGCACCAGGCAGGCGCGGACGAACAGCCGCAGCGCGTTGCGTATGTCGGGCGCTGCCGCGTGTGGCCGGCCGCCGGCACCCATCCAGTGATCCTCGACCTTCTTGCCGTGGTAGGAGCGCGGGCCGGCGATGGCGATGCCCAGCGCACCGGCGAAAGCCGCTTCCGGCCAGCCGGCATTGGGCGAGCGGTGATAGCGCGCGTCGCGGCGCATGGCGCGCCAGCCGGCAAGCGCATCGGCGCCGGGCTGGAACAAAGCCGCGACGCAGACGATGAGGCCGGCCAACCTTGCGGGAATGAAGTTCAGCAGATCGTCCAGCCGCGCCGCCGCCCAGCCGAAATGCAAATGCCGGGGCGTCTTGTGACCGATCATGCTGTCGGCGGTGTTGATCGCCTTGTAGGCGAGCAGGCCGGGCAGGCCGAAGATCGCCGCCCAGAAGACCGGCGCCACCACGCCGTCGGAGAAATTCTCGGCCAGGGATTCGATCGCGGCGCGGGACACGCCGCTCTGGTCCAAGGCCTCGGGATCGCGCCCGACGATGCGCGAGACGGCCAGCCGCCCGCCGCCGACGCCGCCGATCTCCAGCCCGCTGGCGACGGCCGCCACGTGATCATAGAGGCCGCGTTGCGCGATCAGGCTCGACATGACGAGGCCAAGCCACACCGGCCCCAGCGGCAAAGCGAGCAGGATAGCCTGCACCGCCCAGCCCAGGACGGCAGCCCCGGCCAACAGGCCGATCGTGGTCCAGGCGCCGGCGTTGCGGCGGCGCCCCGGCGTGTCGCCGTCGCGGTTGAATCGCGCATCCGCCCATGCGATCACCCGGCCGATCAACTGCACCGGGTGCAGGTTGCGGCGGCTGATCGATTCGGGGTCGCCGACCATGGCGTCGACGGCCAAAGCCAGCAGCAGGGCGAAGGGATGGGCGAACAGGAACATGTTGGATCCGATTGGGCTCAGCCTCATTGGCCGATTTGCCGCCCCCTCGTCAACTGCGCGCCACGCAGCCTAGCCATGCGGGCCGTTGAGCAAACACCTTTGATGAAATGCGCGCCGAAATCCTCTCCCCCGAGGCGGGGGAGGGTTAGGGTGGGGGCGACAGCGTCTGCCACCCACACGATCTTCGCGCGAGAGAACAACCCCCACCCTATCCGTCCCCCAGCTTGGGGGAGGGAATCGCAGCGAGTCCCACACGCGACTCTTCTGTTGCAGGCCGCAAGCGAAAGGTTTGCCGCATGAGCGCGTGGCTGCAGGTCATCGGCATCGGCGAAGATGGGCTGGAATCCCTGCCGTCGCGCCTGCGCGCGCTGATCGACCAGGCGGAAATCCTCGTCGGTGGCGAGCGGCACCTGGCAATGGCGCCCGAGGCGAAGGGGGAGCGCCTGGTCTGGGCTTCGCCTTTGTCGCGCACCTTGGATGAGATCTGGGCCCGGCGCGGCCGCAAGGTCGTGGTGCTGGCGACCGGCGACCCGATGCATTACGGCATCGGCGCGACCCTGTCGAAGCGCATCCCGGTGGCGGAGATGAAGGTCTATCCGCACGTCTCCGCCTTCTCGCACGCCGCGGCGCATCTGCATTGGCCGCTGGCGGAGGTGGAGTGCCTCAGCATCCATGGCCGGCCGCGCGAATTGCTGATCTCCGCCGCGGCGCCCGACCGGCGCCTGCTGCTGCTGTCGAACGACGGCGAATCTCCGGCGGAAGTGGCCCGGCTAC
>DASZQC010000215.1:0-7464 GCA_035549815.1 Dongiaceae bacterium | reverse complement strand
TCCGCCCGGCGAGGCGGCGGACGGCAATGCCGGACACATCATTCTCGGAACTCAGCACGGCGGACATGAGGCGCTCCCTGGCTCAGGATATGCCCTAGATTGACCAGTGCCGCCCGCGCTGACAAGAGGCCGCGGGTTGCGGATCAGATCTGGTCGTTGGCGTAATGGAGATAGCGTGTATCGCACCGGGTGATGCGCCATTCGACGATGCGCTGGTCCAGGCTCAAGGCGGTACGCTGGATTTCCAGCAGGGGGTGACCGGTCTTCACCCCCAGCATTTTCGCGTCGGTGGCATCCGCCGCGACGGCGCGCAACTGTTCCTCGATGCGCACCACCATCAGACGGTATTCCTGTTCCAGCGCGCTATAGACCGAGTCCGGCTTCATCTTGGCCAAAAACTGCTCCAGTCGCGGCATGCCCTCAGCGCGCAGGATGATCCGGTCATAGACACAGGGCTTGCCGGCAAAGCTCCGGATGCGCTCCGCGCGCACCACCTTGCCATCCGGCGGCAATTGCAGGTGCCTGCGCTCCTCGGCGGTCGCAATGCCCGACGTGATCGACGGATAGACAGTGACCGGATGCGATTCGTCGCTGACGTCGCTGACCAGGCGGATGAAGCGGAACGGACGGCTGGTGGTGCGGTGGGTGGCGACGAAGGTCCCCTTGCCCTGGTGGCGCATGACCAGGTTTTCCGCCGCCATCTCCTCGATCGCCTTGCGCACCGTGCCCTGGCTGACACGGTATTCCTCGGCCAGCTTCATCTCGCTCGGCAGCAATTGCGCCGGCCGCCATTCGCCGGTCAGCACGCGCTGGATCAGGAGCTGCTTGATCTGTGTATAGAGCGGCTGGAAGGCCGGTCGCTCCTGGGTCTTGGCGATCTTCGGGGGCTTGGCCTTGGTCTTTTTCTTCATTGCCGCACGATCGTCCGACGGAAAAATGGCGGGGCGGCGACTATAGCACAAGCCGTCGCCGCTCAAGCCATGTAGGAGCCGCCATTCAGATGCCAGCTCTGCCCGGTGACATAGCGCGCCTGCGGCCCGGCCAGGTAGCGCACCAGGGCCGCCACTTCCTGCGCCGTGCCGCGGCGGCCGAGCGGCATCGCGCGGTTGGCGTGGTGGTTCGGGTTGGTGGGGCTGTGGCTGCCGCGCGCCGTGCCGATCAGGCCCGGCACCACGCAATTGGCGGTGATGCCGAACTCGGCCACATCCAGCGCCACGGCCTTCGTGAAGCCGGCGAGCCCGGCCTTGCCGGTCACCACATGCACGCGTTGCATCGCCCCGCTATGGCCGGTCATGCCGCCGATATTGACGATGGAACCGCCGCCGCGCGCCTTCATGGAGGGCACGCAGGCCTTGGTGCAGAGAAACGCGCCGTCCAGGATGATGCCCAGCACTTCCTTCCAGTCGGCGAACGAGACCTCGGTCAGCGGCGCCTCTTTGCGGACGGCGGCATTGTTGACCAGGATGTCGATGCCGCCATAGGCGGCGATGCCGTCGGCCACCATGCGGGCGACCGCAGCCTCGTCGGTGATGTCGGCCTGCGCCACGCGCGCCTCGCCGCCCGCCTGTTTGATCAGGTCGACGGTCTGCTGCGCCGTCTCCACCGAACGCTTGGTGTTGACCAGGATCTTCGCGCCCGCGGCGGCGAGCTCCTGGCAGATGGCGCGGCCGATATTCTGCGCGCCGCCGGTGACCAAGGCGACTTTGCCGGCGAGTTCGCCCATCCTCTTCTCCCTATGCTCCAACCTTCGCCAGCTTCGACATGTCACGCTGGCCTTTCAGATTGGCGCCGAATTCCAGCAGCGCCTGCGCCCGATCCTTGGACCAGCCGCCGAAGGCCGCGTTCTGCAGGAACTTGTGCTCCAGCTCCGCCCGCGACAGCGGATCGCGGCTGCCGCCGCGCATCTGCGCCTGGTCGATCTGGATCACCTTGCCGCCCTTCAGCGTCGCCGTCAGGTGGCCGGTATAGTTCTTCGGATACTCGTTCTTCGGATCGACCCAGTAATTGATGCGCGCGGCGAGCTTCAGAACCTCGCGATCCTTGATCTTTTCCTCGGTGAATTGCGCCAGGCCCGCATCGCCCTCCAGGAACGCGACCGCCATGCAATAGGGCGTGCTGAACTTGGCGGCATAGGCGGTCGGCGGGTTCTGCTTCAGGCTGAGGGGATCCCACAGGCGATGCACCGTGCCCTCGCCCACCGCACAGGAAATGCTCTCGATCTCGTCCGCCTTCACGCCCTGCTTGCGCAGCTTGATCGCGCAATCGATATAGGGCTGCACCATGGTGCCGCAGGCATAGGGCTTGAACGCCAACTGGCTGCCGACCCATTTGCGGCCGAGATCGTCCAGCAGATGCGAGAAATCCGGCTTGATCGAGGGCGCGAAGGCGGAGAAGAAGCCATGCGTGCCCTCGAACACCGTGCCGGGACCGGAGAAGCCGGCGCCGCCCAAAGCCGCGGCGCGCAGGCCCGACTGCGCCGCCCAGCCGGCATGCAGCCGCTTGGTCGAGGAGCCGTCCGCCAGATACTCGATGATGCCGGAGGCCAGACTGCCGGCCACGCCGAGCCCATCGGCAATGGCCGGCGCGCCCAACCCCTTCACGATCGCGGCCGAAATCGTGGCCGCGAAGGTGCCGAGAACCGCCGTCGGATGGAAGCCCGCCTTATGCACCGACTTGTCGGCGATCAGGCCCAGGCGGCACATCACCTCGATGCCCGCCGCGATCGCCAGGACCGTGCGCGGCCCATCCGTTTTCATCTGCTCCGCGATGGCGAGGGCCGCCGGCACCACCACCGCGCCCGAATGGACCGGGCAGCCTTCGAACGTATTGTCGAAATCCTCGCCATGGGCCGCGGTGCCGTTGATGGCAGCCGCGGCGCCCGCGGACAGACGCTTGCCCTGCGCGATCACCGTGCAATCGCCGGCCTCGTCGAAGGCCGCCATGGTGGACTTGGTGTAGTCCATGTCCTTGGCAGCGACGCAGAGGCCCAGCACGTCAATCATCGTGTCGATGGCGGCGCGCTCGACCGCCGCATCGAGATGCTCCGGCTTCAGTTGCGCTACCCAATCGGCGAGATGCGCTGAGACGGATTTCGGCATGGTGGCGTTCATGGCTGGATCTTTCGCGCGAGCTCGGCCGCGTTGGCCAAGGTTTCGACTTTCCAGGCGGCAGCGATCATCTCGTCGCGCCGCTGGTCGGACAGGATGCCAGCGGTGCAGGCGGCGACCTTCGCCTCCAGATCCTTGTCGGTCATCGGGTTGTTCGGGCCGCCGCGATATTTCTCGCTCGCCCATTCGGTCAGCTTGGTGCCGTCCTTCAGCGTGATCTCGACGCGGGAGCGGATCACGTCCATGCCCTGCGCCTCGATCTGCGGATCCAGGTGTGTCTTGATCCGCTTCTGCATGTCCTGGGTCTTCGGATCCTGGATGAACTTATTGGTGAATTCCTGGCGCCCGGCGCGACGGCGCAGCACGATCATGCTGAGCAGGGCCGCCATGCTGAACTTCGCCTGCAGGTGGTTCTGGGCAATGGGATAGCGGATCGGGTTCAGGATGTTGGAACCGGCATGGAAGTCGATCTTCTCGACCTTGTCCGGATCGACGTTCTTTTCCGTCACCAGTTTCAGCAGCGCGTCCATCGATTGGTGGGTGACGATGCCGCTCGGATACGGCTTGATCGACACGCCGGGATTGACGATCGACCAGGTCGTCTTGCCGAAGCCCTGCGCTGTCTTGGCTTCGGTGATGCCGGCGCCCTGCACCTGCATGAAGCCCCAGCGGCCGTCCAGCGATTCCGGATCGGCGGTGAAGCCCTGCGCCGCCAGCAAGGCCGCGGTCACGCCGTTCTCCGAGGCGCGGCCGACATGCAGCGGCTTGGTCATGGTGCCGAAATTGCAGCGGATGCCGGCCGCCATGCTGGCGGCGATGCCGAGCGACCAGGCCAGCTTCTCGCCCTTCAGCCCCAGCAGCTTCGCCGCCGCCGCGACCGCGCCGAAGGTGCCGACGGTGCCGCTGGAATGCAGGCCGCGCTTGTAGTGGTCCGGCGTCATCCATTCCGAGATCTTGGATTCCACCTCGACGCCGGTGACGAAGGCGTTGACGAAATCCTTGCCCGAGACATTGCCGACCTTCTGCGCCATCACCAATGCCGCCGTCAGCGGCGGGATCGTCGGATGGGTCAGCAGCCCATAGACATGCGCCGGATCGCTGGTCGCCTGGGTGTCGTCCCAGTCATGGGCATGGCCGGCGGTGCCCAGCACCCGCGCCGCCAGATTGGCCGGCACCTTCAGGTCACCCGCGCCCAGCAGGAGCGCGTCGGGACGACCGCCGATATCGCGCGCATCCTTCACCAACACCTCGACCGATTCCTCGTCGAAGCCGGCGACGAACAGGCCCAGCCCGTCCAGAATGCAACGGCGCGCGATGCGCACGGCCTCATCCGGCAGCTTGTCGTAGCTCGACGCTTCGATGAAGGCACAGGCGGCCTTGGTGACGTTGCTGGGGATGGTGCCTTGGGTCATGATCTCTCTTTGCTGATCGTTGTCGTGTCAAATCCGGAACTGGGCCAGGCCGCTCATATCCTTGTGGCCGGCGATGCCGAGGCAGAAATCGAGCAGCTTCTGCGCGTCGCTCTCGCGCCATCCGCCATAAGTCGCGTTGCCATGGAACTTGCGCACCAGCTCGTCGCGACTCAAAGGCTCGCGCTTGCCGCCGCGCATATGCGGCTGACGCAGCACGATCTCGGTGCCGTTGCGCAAGGCGACGCGCAGATGGCCGGTGTAGTTCACCGGATATTCGTTCTGCGGGTCGATGACGTAATGGATGCGGCTGCAGAGCGCCAAGATCTTCGGATCGCGCGCCTTCTCGTCGGTGAATTGCTCCAGCCCCGCGGCGCGGTCGAAAAAACCCACCGCCATGCCGAAGGGCATGGAGAATTTCGCCGCATAGCCGCTCGGGGGGCGATGCTTGGCGGCCAAGGGTTCCCACAGCCGGTGGACCAACCCCTCGCCGGTCTCGCACTCGATCTCCGCGATGTCGTCGGCCTGCACGCCCTGCTCCGCCAGCCGGATCATGCAGTCGATATAGGGGTGAATCATGGTGCCGCAGGCATAGGGCTTGAAGGTGATGTCCTGCATCATCCAGCGCTCGCCGACGCCGTCGGTGAGATAGGAGAAGTCCGGCTTCTTGCTCGGCGCGAAGGCCTTGAAGAAGCCGTGCGGCCCTTCGATCAAGGTGCGCGGCCCGTCGTAGCCGGCGCGCGCCATCACCGCCGCGCGATAGCCCGATTGCGCCGCCCAGCCGGGATGCAGGCGCTTGGTGGAAGCGCCGTCGGTCAGATATTCGAGGATGCCGGAGGACATGCTGCCGGCGATGCCCAGCGCATTGACGAACTGCGCGCGGTCCAGGCCCAAGGTCACGGCGGCGCCGACCACGCCGCCGATGGCGCCGATCACGCCGACCGGGTGGAAGCAGGCCTTGTGGATGGCGCCGGGCGCCACATGATTCATCCGGCAGATCATCTCCAGCCCGCAGATGATGCCACGCAGCACATCGGCGCCGCTGCGGCCATAGCGTTCACCCGCCGCCAGGGCCGCCGGGATCACCATGGCGCCGACGCGGATCGGAGCCCCCTCCAAGGTGTCGTCGAAATCCTCGCCGTGCGTGCCGGTGCCATTCATCAGCGCTGCATCCTGCGCCCGCAGCGGCCGCGCATGGCCCAAGGCGGTGCAGCCGCCCTCGTCGTCGCAGCTCTTCAGCAGCGCCTGCATGTAGTCGGTCTGCCGCGCCGACAGGCAATTGCCGGCCATGTCGAGCAGGTCGTTGACGGCAACCTCGCGTGCCTTGGCGGGCATGTCCTCCAGCCGCAGCGGCAGGAACCGGTCGGCGATCCGCTCGGTCAGGCTCGGACCTTCCATCGTCTCCGGCGCGTGATGTGCGGCTTCAGCCATGCTTGCGTCTCATTTCGCCCGTTTTTCGCGCCGCCGGCGTCCCACTTATCCGTATGGACCGGGCACAAGGCGGGCTTGTCCAAGTCTTATATAAGATATAAGATTGGCGCAACCTCAAATCGCAGGAATGACCATGACGCTTCTGCTCAGCAACGACGACGCCCATCATCTCCTGGCCATGCCGGATTGCATGGCGGCGCTGGCGCAAAGCTATGCGGCGACCCATGACGGCACGGCGATCAACGGCCGCCGCTCCGACATGGTGGCGCCGGGCAGCGATGCCGACAGCGCCTACGTCCTGAAGATGATGGGCGCGATCCTGCCTCAGCAGAAGGTCGGCGCTATCCGCCTCAACTCCGACATCTTCCGCTGGATTGCGCGCGGCGACCGCAAGCAGCGGGTGAAGGTGCCCTCGGCGCCCGGCGAACGCTGGGTCGGCCTCGTGCTGCTGTTCAGCACCGAGACCGGCGAGCCGCTGGCGATCTTCCCCGACGGCGTGGTGCAGCGGGCGCGCGTCGGCGGTACCAGCGGCCTCGCGCTCGATCATCTGGCGAGGAAGGACGCGACGACACTGGCAATGCTCGGCTCCGGCTGGCAGGCGGAGGCGCAGGTCCTGGCGGCCGTGGCGGCGCGCAGGTTGAGCGAGATTCGCTGCTTCAGCCCGAATGCCGAACGCTGTGCCGATTTCGCCGGGCGCATGGCCGCGCAGACCGGAATCAATGTTCGCGCGATGGCGACGCCCGAGGCCGCGGCGAAAGGCGCCGACATCGTGCTCTGTGCCACCAATAGCCTGGGTCATGTCTTCAAAGAAGCATGGTGCGAGCCGGGCCAGCATCTGGGCACCATCCGCGACCGCGAGCTTGACCCCGGCGCCATCGCGCGCGCCGATTGTGTCATCGTCCACGACCGGGACAATCTGACCGGCCAGCATGTCGAGCTCGCCAAGGGCGCGGTGTTCCAGGAAAAGGCCAAGGAGCTGGGCCTCGACCCGCGCACCGCGCGACTGGTCGAGGCACCATCGCTGGACGAGCTGATCGGCGGCGCGGCTATGGGGCGCAAGAGCGATTCCGACATCACCTGCTTCCTGAACTATCACGGCGTCGGCCTGCAGTTCGCCGCGATCGGCGCCCTGCTCTATCGGAAGGCCAAGGAAGCAGGTGCGGGCCGCGATCTGCCGACCGACTGGTTCACCGAGGACGTGCATTCCTGAGCGGTCGGCCGGCATAGGGGTCAGTGCCTCCCGCTGCCGAAGCGCCGCTCGGCATCGATGGCGAGGCCAAGGCCGACGCTGCCGAACAGATCGCCGGTGACCGGTTTCGCATTCGGCACCAGTTTCAGGATCTGCCGCCGCACTTCCTGGATCGCGGTGGACCCGCCGGTCAGGAACACCGACTGGATGTCCTCGCCTTTCACATCGGCCGCCTGCAGGCAGATCTCGATGGCATGGACAATGCGCATGGCGTCCTCATGCACGGCGTTGTCGAGGTCGTTGGCGGTGACGGGCGTCGTCATCGGCT
>DASZQC010000214.1:0-2966 GCA_035549815.1 Dongiaceae bacterium | reverse complement strand
ATCGGCGGGGCCGGGTTCGCGATCGGCGAAGCCCAGCATCACGCTCTCCGCGTCGGCCAGCGGTTCCAGGATTCCATCGGTGATGCGCCCGGTCGGCTCGCCCACGGCGAACAGGATGCAGCCGAGGAAGCCCGGCGGCGGCAGTTCCTCGCCCTCGCCGCTTTCATAGCCATAGGCGGCGATCTCCAGCAGGCGATAGGCGCCGAGGACTGCATCCTGGTACAGGACGCCGTTCTCGCCATCGCCGCCGGCGCCGACATAGCGGCGCGCGACCTCGGCCACGATTTTGTATTTCGGTGTTGCCGGGTCGATGGCGCCGATCAGGCCGCGCACATAGCGGTCGGCAGCGACGACATTGGTGCAGGAGCTGAGCGCGAGATCGAGCACTTCGCGGTCCGACAGGCCGACATCGCCGACCGCCTGATCGACACTGGCGCGGATGATCGACGGGCGGATCTGCGACACGCCGAGAGAGAAGTCCGGCACGCTGCCGGAGAGGGAGAGCATGGAGCGCGCGATCAGTTCCTCGCTGTTCCGCACGAAGGCGGAACGATTGTATTTCTCCGCCGCCACGATCGAGGCCAGCAGCAGGAACGGGTCGAGCTGCTCGCGATTGCCGCTGCCCATCTTCGCCATCGGGTCGATGCAGCGGAAATCCGGATGATCGCTGTGCCATACGATGCGTAGGGTCGGCGCCAGCTTCAGCTCATCCTCCGGCGGCAGTTCCACCGTGGCGTAACCGGCGCGGGTCAGGATCGCGTAGCCCAGCCGCTCCGACAGGCTCATATGGTCACGCTCGACCGTCGCGGAATCCTCGGACGCCATCTGCTGCTCGGTGTTGTAGCCGTCGAAGGCGGTGGCGCCCAGGAACAGCAGGCCGCCCGCCAGCAGGAAGCCGAGCTCCTTCATCGCGTCACTGCACCGAGGAGAGCGACGCCGCCAGGTAGGTGGCGATGCCGCTGGTGACGATGCCAATGAGCGAGGTGCGGATCGCTTCCGCCCAGGCGACGCGGTCGCCGGCATCGGCCACCAGGCTCGCCGGCAATTTCTTGCGCAGCAGGAAGCGCGCCAGCGAGACGCCGAAGCCGGCGAAATAGGCGTAGGACACGAAATAGAGGAGATAGACGCACAGGAACGGGAAGCGCAACGACAGCAAATCCGGCCGCTGCAGGATGTCCCAATAGACGATGAAGGGCCACGCCATCAGCAGGGCGGAGAAGAAGCCGACCACGATCGCGGTCAGGTGCGCTTCCTTCGCCAGGTAGCGATAGATGCGGCGGTAGTTGACCGTGCTGCCGCGGGTCCAGATCATCCAGCGATAGGGCAGGTAGAACAAAGCGAATCCCATCAGGCAGGGAATCAGCAGTTTGATCGCCAGCGCTTCCCACTTGAAGATCGCGCGGTCGTTGAACAGGAAGGCCGAGAAGGAGAAATAGAGCTTATAGGGCGTCAGGAACGAGGCGATCTTGGTCAGCATCACCATGCCGAAGATGCCGAAGGTCAGGCCATAGATGTTGATGGTCGATCCGCCGGGCGCGCCGTCGGCCGCCGATTCCGCTTCCGTGCGCGCTGAATCCTCGACGCTCATGCTCTCCCCCATCTGATGCGCAAATCATAACAGCCATGCCGCCGGGGGCAAACGCGACCGGCCGCATCGTCGGGTTTCGATCCACTTTTCCGAATCCGGCACATAAGAATGAACGGAAGCTTGCCAATCGGCCGCGCGATCGCGTCTGATGCGCGCCATGACGCATTACAATCGCATGCTCTGCATCGACGTGGAGATGACCTGCTGGGAGGGCGCGCCGCCGGCAGGCGAGGTGCCCGAGATGATCGCGATCGGCATCGTCGATTTGCGCACCGACGACCTAGAGATCAAGCGCGCGCAGCAATTCCTGATCCGCCCGCAATTCTCCGTTATCTCGCCCTTCTGCTCGACCCTGACCGGCATCACGCCGAAAGAGGCCGAGGCGGCGCCCTTGCTGCCGGAGGTGCTGCGCAAGGTCCGCAAGAATTTCGCCCAGGGCGACTGGTGCGCCTGGGGCCGCGACGATGAGCTGATCCGCGACTCCTGCGATCGCGCCGGGGCGGAATTTCCGTTCCCCGGCCTGTTCCATGACCTGTCGGCCCAGGTCCGACTGCTGCTCGGCCTGACCTACCGGCTGGGGCTGGATGAGGCGCTGGATCGCTTCAACCTGGATTTCGAGGGCCAGCCGCACGACGCCCTGGCCGATGCCCGCAATCTGGCGCGGCTTTACATGGAAATTGCCAGGCGCCTGCGTTAATTCAGGATTTCCGATGCAAAGCATCCGAAAGAACTATTTTACTTGATGCCGATTTAAGTCGATCCTGGCCCCGCATCCCGATCCGGCGATGGAGCGGGCGCTGAAACGGGGCAAATCAATATGCCGGTTGAGAAAGTAGATGCGCTGATTGTCGGCGGCGGCCAAGCCGGCTTGGCCATGAGCGAGCATCTGAGCGAGTGCGGCGTGCCGCACCTGGTCCTGGAGCGGCACCGGATTGCCGAACGCTGGCGGTCGGAAAGGTGGGATTCGCTGGTTGCGAACGGTCCGGCCTGGCACGACCGTTTCCCGGGCATGGAGTTTCCCGATACCGATCCCGACGCCTTTGTCCCCAAGGAGCAGATCGCGGATTATTTTGTCGCCTACGCGGAGCGGATCGCCGCCCCGATCCGCTGCGGCGTGGAGGTCAAGGAAGTGCGCCGGAACGTCGGCCGGCCCGGCTTCCATGTCGAGACGTCGGCGGGCGTGATCGACGCCAATTACGTCGTGGCCGCCACCGGACCTTTCCAGCGCCCCGTCGTGCCTGACCTTGTTCCCCAGCATGCCGGTGTGCTGCAGATCCATTCCAGCGCCTATCGCAATCCCGGGCAGTTGCCCGAAGGCGCGGTGCTGGTGGTCGGCGCGGGGTCTTCGGGCGTGCAGATCGCGGACGAGCTCCAGCGC
>DASZQC010000213.1:0-10022 GCA_035549815.1 Dongiaceae bacterium | reverse complement strand
GAGAGGTCGGATCCTTGCCCATATAGGCCAGGGCGAGGGGATAGACGTCTTCAGGCGAATCCAGCCAGCTGACACCGCAATCCTGGAACTTGGAGACGACCTCCGGATCGAACATCATCCGCAGGCTGTCGAGCGGCGCGTCCGGCATCCGGTCCTTGATCATCTTCACGTTGTAGGTGAAGCCGTTGGTGCCCCACATGTACGGCACCGCGTAGACGTTGCCGGGATCATAGCCGGCCTGCTGCTTCAGTACCCACTGGTCCAGATTGCTCCAGTTGGTGAGCTTGGACCGGTCGAGCGGCTGGTAGAAGCCGCTCTTGATCTGGCGCGCGAAGAAACCGGAGGAGGGGAAGACGATGTCGTAGCCGGTGTTGCCGACCGCAAGCTTGGCTTCCAACGTCTCGTTGCCGTCGTACATGTCGTAACGGACTTTGACGTTGTACTCTTTCTCGAAGTTGGCGATCGTGTTTTCGCCGATATAGTCCGACCAGTTATAGATGTTCAGTTCGCCATCCGCCCGGGCGGGCATCGCAATCGCGGCAGTGATGACGACAGAAGCGGCCGCCAGCGTCGCAAGCGACGTCATGGCCGGACGATCGGTTCCAGACATTCAGAGGCCTTCCCTTTCCCTCGCCGGCGCGCTTTCCGGCGGTGCCGGTGCGCATCGTGCTGCGTTCTTCGTTGTTTTGATAACTATGGCGGCGGCCCCTTCGAACTGTCAACGGTGCCGGAAGGGCGGCGCCCGGAAATTTGAACGCCCATTCAATATCGCCGGGATATTGGCCCAACAGAAAAAGGGCCCCGCCAAGCGACGGGGCCCTTCGTATGTGCCGGTTAAAGCCGGATTATTGGCCGGTCTTGATCGCGGTCCAGGTCCGGGTGCGCAGGCGCTCCAGATCCGGGCCGACCTGCATGTCCGGGAACAGGTTCTTCTTCACGTCCTCGGTCGGATAGATGGCCGGGTTGTTCTTGATGTCATCGCTGACCATCGGCAGCGCCGCCAGATTCGGGCTGGCATAGCTGACGTAGTTGACTCCGTTCGCGGCAACCTGCGGATCCATGAGATAATCGATGAACTTGAGCGCGTTATCGACGTTCTTGGCGTCCTTCGGAATGGCGAGCGAGTCGACCCAGAGCAGGCTGCCGGACTTCGGGATGCGATAGTCGATGTGCGTGTTCTGACCTGCTTCGTCTGCGCGCGCAGCGGCGATGAACACATCACCCGACCAGCCGATGACCGCACACAGCTCGCCGTTCGCCAGGTCGTTGATGTACTGCGAAGAGTGGAAATACTTCACGAAGGGACGGATCGCCGCAAAGGTCTTGGCGGCCTCGACATAGTCCGCCTCGGCCGTGGTGTGCGGGTCCTTGCCGATATACTTCAGCACCGTCTGGAACATGTCGGATGGCGCGTCGAGCATGGCGATACCGCAATCCTGCAGCTTCGCCGCATTCTCCGGCTTGAAGATCAGGTCCAGGCTGTCGACCGGCGCGTTGTCACCCAGGCGTTCCTTCACCTTGTCGACGTTGAAGCCGATGCCGACGGTGCCCCAGAAATAGGGGACTCCGTACTTGTTGCCCGGGTCGAACGGCGCCAGCGCCTCGAGGATCTGCGGATCGAGGTTCTTGTAGTTCGGCAGCTTCGATTTATCGAGCTCCTGATAGATGCCGGCCTGAATCTGGCGGCCGAGATAGGAGCCGCTCGGCACCACCAGGTCATAGCCGGTGTTGCCGGCCATCAGCTTGGCCTCGAGGGTCTCGTTCGAGTCATAGACGTCATAACGGACTGTGATGCCGGTCGCCTTCTGGAAGTTCTCGACCGTCGTCTCGCCGATATAGTCCGACCAGTTATAGACGTTGAGCTCGCCGCCCGAGCCTGCCGCGGCTTCCGGCGTTGCAGCCTGCTGGGTCGTGGATTCGGTGGCGGCGGGAGCGGCATCGGCGGGTTGCGCCGGCTGTTCTGCCGGGGCCGCCGGCTCCGCGGCTGGCGCTGCCGGCTGTTCGGCCGCCTGTTCTTCCTTTTTCTCCTCGCCGCATGCGGCCAGGAGCGACGCAGTGATAAATGCGACCACGCCGAAACGTGCTGCCTTCACGATTACCTCCAGGTTCTTCTTGGTTTCCGGGTTTCCGGGTCTCGCTGTCTGCCGGTCCGGTCGGGCACCGGCGGATTTCTTTAACTTGTCAACGCAGTCTCATCAGCCTGTCGCACACTGTCAACAGCCGCCAGGATGAACAATCATTAATCTTCGCGGCCCAGGCGCGACGCAAATCAGCCTTTGGGAAAGTCAAATCGGATGGAACGCGCATTGATGAAGGCGGATTCCGATATCTTGGTGTAGCGAATCGCATCCTGGCGGAAGCGGAAGAAGGACGAGGCGATGCGGCGCGTGATGTCATCGCCTTTGTCATAGAGTTCCTGCATCACTTCGCCGGACGCAGCGCCCATGGCGCTCAGCACATCGCGCGGGAACTGCATCAACTGAACGCCATGCTCGTTGACGAGCGAGGAGAGCGCAGCCGGCGACCGGCCGTTGAACTCGGCCAGCATCATGTCGTTCTCGGCCGCGCAGCAGGCCGCGACGATCTGTCTCAATTCATCTGGCAGCGCTTCGAACTTCGCCTTGTTGACGATGCACTGCATGGCGCCGCCGGGCTCTTGCACGCCGGGCCAGTAGTACAGCTTGGTGATCTTGTAGAAGCCGAGCGACAGGTCGTTGTACGGCCCGACCCATTCGGCGCCGTCGATCGCGCCGGATTGCAGGCTGGGGAAGATCTCGTTGCTGGGCAGCGGAATGATGGTGACGCCGAGCCGCGCCAGCACCTGCGCGCCATGTCCGACGGTGCGGAATTTAAGACCTTTAAGATCCTTCGGCGCCTTGATCTCGTTGCGGAACCAGCCGCCCATCTGCGCGCCGGTGTTGCCGGCCAGGAACGGCTTTACGTTGAACGGCGCGTAGAGCTCGTCCCACAATTCCTGGCCGCCGCCGTAATAGATCCAGCCGTTCAATTCTCCCGCGGTCAGCCCCATCGGCACCGAGCAGAAAAAGCCGGCCGCCGGCATCTGCTCGATGTGATAGTTGGCGGCGTCGTGGCCCATCTCCGCGGTGCCTTGCGAGACCGCATCGAAGCAGCCCATGGCCGGAACCAGCTCGCCGGCGGCGAAGACCTTCACGTTCAGGCGTCCGTCGGAGGCCTTGGTAATCCGCTCCGCCAGGCGCTCGGCGCCGGTGCCGAGACCGGGCAGGCCCTTGGGCCAGCTCGTCACCAATTTCCATTCCTGGCGATCCTGGGCGATGGCGGGTTTGGCGACGCTGCCGGCGAAGGCAGCCGCGCCAGCCGCCACCCCGGCGCCGGTCAGGAAATTGCGACGTTTCATCTGGCGATCCTTACTCTGAATAATTGTCGGGCGATCGCATCGCTCCGAAAGGCTCAAATTAGCAGGCTGTTCGCACCTGCAAAAGGGCCGGTGGGTATTGTTGCCGAAACGTCATTCCGACGGATCCGGTTGCAGGCGGACCCAGCCATCCGGACCATATCCTTCCAGCGGCCGGAAGCCGGACTTGTAGGCCATCTTTCGGCTGTTCTCGACCCAATAGCCGAGATAGACGAAAGGCAGGCTGCGCCGGCGCGCCTCTTCCACCAGCCAGAGCACGACATAGACGCCCAGGCTCAGTTCGGAGCAATCGGTCTCATAGAAGCTATAGACCGCGGAGATGCCGTCTTTGTTCCAATCCGTCAAGCAGCAGGCGGCCAGGCGTCCATCGGGCCGGCGCAGCTCGATCATCCGCGTGTCGACCGGACTGTCCGCCACCATGCTGCTGTAATCCTGCGGGCCCATGCCCACCATCTCGCCGTCGGCGTGGCGCGCCTCGAGATAGCGCACGAACAGGTCGAACTGCTCCTGGGTCGGCACGTTGTCGCGGATGCGCGCGGTCAGGTGCGTGTTGCGGCGGGCGATGCGGCGCTGAGTGCGGTTCGGCGCGAATTCATCGACGGGAATGCGCACTGGCACGCAGGCCTGGCAGCCGGAGCAGGCGGGGCGATAGGCGATGGAATGGCTGCGGCGGAAACCGGCATGCGACAGCAACTCGAACAGCTCCGGCGCGTTGCCGCCGGACAGTTCGGTGATGACTTTGCGTTCCATCCGGTCCGGCAGATAGGGGCAGGGCACCTCTGTGGTGACCAGGAACGGAATCGGGAAACCGCGGCCAAGGACGCTCATGTCAGGTAAAATACCGCAATTCCAGGCCGTTGATCCAGCCTTTGCGCCGGAATCCGGTGTCCGGCAGAAGGATAGGGGTCGATTTTGCGGCTGCTAGGCGGCGGTCCGGCGGACCACAACGGTCCCGGACAGGAAATCGTGGGGGCAGCGCCAACGCGGGTTCAGCAACGCCACCGCCAGCGGCAGGATCGACCAGGACGAGATCGCCCAGAACAGGGCCGACATCAGCAACGCCTGCAGATTGTCCGGCTTGCCGCCCGGCCAACTGATCACTTTCAGGCCGAAGGCGCGCATGCCCGGCGTGGCCGAGGCCGGCCCGCCGATGGTCAGCACATCATAGAGAACGATGAAGATGAGCGAGCCCAGCGCCATAGGCAGGACGATCAGGCCGAGCGACGCGACCATGACGAAGGTCGCGATCATCCAGGGCACGAACAGGATCGCGCCGATGATCACCATGTCCAGGAAATAGGCCAGGATCCGGCGCAAGGCGACGCCGTCATAGAGCTCCGGATGCAGCAGCGGATCGTGCGCCGCATCGGCGGCGGAAGAGGATCCGCCCAAACCACCCAAGCTGATCGCCGGAAGCTTCTGATCGGCCACGTTCTTGCGCCCTTCCACGCCGGGCCGGGAACGGCCCTCTCAAGCCCCTCATATTGCGAGGGGTTTGGCGGAATGCAAGGGGCGCACGGGCACGTGATCCCCGCTCCGGGACCGATCGGAAGCGGTAAGTCCTTGCTTTGCCCCGGAATCCGCTATGCTGGGTCCACTACAGGCCATGGAGCCGGAATGCTGGGAATCGCTTACGCCTTGGTGTCTGCGGCGCTGTTCGGCGTCAGCGCGCCCTTTGCCAAGGTGCTTCTGAATGACATGTCGCCATGGTTGCTGGCGGGCATGTTGTATCTGGGCTCAGGCATCGGCTTGGCGATCGCGCGGGGCCTATGGCGGTCCGGCGAGGCGGGTCTGCGCAGGGCGGACCTGCCGTGGCTGGCGGTGGCCATTCTCGCCGGAGGCGTGGCCGGGCCGGTGCTGTTGCTGTTCGGCCTGATGCTCAGTTCGGCGTCGGAAGCGGCGCTGCTGCTGAACCTGGAAAGTGTTTTGACGCTCGGCTTGGCGTGGGTCGTGTTCCGCGAGAACGTGGATCGTCGTCTGCTGATCGGCGCGGCCGCCATTGTCGCCGGTGCGATCGTGCTGTCCTGGCCCACGGAGGCGAGCCTTGGCCTGAGCTGGGGTCCGCTGCTCATTGCCGCCGCCTGTCTGACCTGGGCGGTCGACAACAATGTCACCCGCAAGGTATCAGGCGCCGATCCGATGCAGATCGCGATGGTCAAGGGACTGGTGGCCGGAACCGTCAACGTCATCATCGCGCTGGCGGCGGGCGCTGTGTGGCCGCCGATGGTGGCCGTTGGTCAGGCCGCAATCCTGGGCTTCCTCAGCTATGGTGTGTCGCTGACATTGTTCGTCCTGGCCTTGCGGCATCTCGGAACGGCGCGAACGGGCGCCTATTATTCCGTGGCGCCGTTCATCGGTGCGGCTGCTGCCATCCTGCTGTTGGACGAGCCGGTCACGGCCACCTTCGCGGCCGGCGGGCTTCTGATGGCGATCGGACTTTGGCTCCACCTGACGGAACGGCATCAGCACGAGCATGTGCACGAGCCGATGGAGCACGACCACATGCACGTGCACGACGAGCATCACCAGCATGATCATCCGGAGGGTACGCCGGCTAAGCCGCACGCGCATCTGCACCGGCACGCGCGCCTGATTCACAGGCACCAGCACTATCCCGATCTGCACCACCGTCACTCGCACTAGGCATGCGACGGACCTCGTGGGGTGGCGGTGCCGGCTCTATTGCGACGCGCCGGGTTCGGTATGGGCGGGGGCGGCCGGAGCGGTGGGCACAGCCTCGGGTGGCGCGGCTTCCGGCTGGGCCGGGGCGGTCGTCGGCTCGTTGGGCACCAGCTCGGCGGGCGGGCCGAGGCGGACGTTCGGATCGGCGCTGGGCTGCTTGATCTCGCGCAGCAGCACGATGCTGATGCGGCGGTTCTGCGGGTCGAGCGGGTTCTCCTTCACGAACGGCTCGGTGTCGGCCTTGCCCTGGACCGTCTCGAGGCGGGTCGGATTGATCCCGGATTCCACCAATACCCGGCGCGAGGCGTTGGCGCGGTCGGTGGACAATTCCCAGTTGGTGTAGTTGGCGTTGCCGAGATAAGGCGTCGCGTCGGTGTGTCCGGAGATCTCGATCTTGTTCGGCAGGTCGCTCACCACCTGGGCGACCTTCTGCAGCAATTCCCGGCTGCGCGGATCGAGCGTGGCGCTACCGGACGGGAACATGGAAATCTTCTCCTGATCCAGAAGCTGGATCCGGATACCCTCATCGGTCTGGTCGATCTTCAGGCTCTTTTCCAGGTCCTTTAGGTCCGGCGTGTCCTCGATGGCCTTTTTCACTTCATCCTTGATCTGCTGAAGCTGCTGCTCCTCCGCCTTCGCGACGGTGGCTTCAGCTTCCTCCAGATTGACCGGCTTGGCGCCGTCGCCGTCGGCGGGCTCGGGATCGGTCGGATCGGTCTGCTCGGGATCGTCGAGGTCGGTCTGCGCCGCGGAGCCGCCGGTCATCGTCTCCATCGGTTGGGCTTGGCCCGACAGGATCGCGAAGGTGGCCGAGGTGTTCTGGAACGCGATGGTCGGACGGAAATATTGCGCGATGCCGCGCTTCTGCTCTTCGGTGACCGCGTTCAGCAGCCACAGCAGCAGGAAGAACGCCATCATCGCGGTCACGAAGTCGGCATAGGCGACCTTCCAGGCGCCGCCGTGATGGCCGCCGGAGACCTTCTTGATGCGTTTGATGATGACTGGGCGTTCGTCGGCCACGGCCGCGCGCTCCTATCCCGTCACACAGGCGGCAAGGCGCTGACGGCCTACTCGACTTCGTAGAAGTTCGGCCTTTCCGTCGACAGCAAGACCTTGCGCGCGAACTCCACGGACACGGCGGGCGGGTAGCCCTGCATGTGGGCGATCAGGCCGGCCTTCATGCACTGATAGTATTTGGCATCGGCGTTATCGACCGCCGCGATGGCGGAGGCGATCGGCGCGAAGATGCCGTACGACATCAGCACGCCGAAGAAGGTGCCGACCAGCGCGGCGCCGATCAGATGGCCCAGCACTTCCGGCGGCTCGGTGATCGAGCCCATGGTGTGGATGACGCCCAGCACCGCGGCGACGATGCCCAGCGCCGGCATGCCGTCGGCCATGCCGGTCACGGCGTGCGAGGCGCCGTGCAATTCGGCATGGTGCGTCTCAAGCTCGGCATCGATGACGGTTTCGACCTCGTTCGGGTTCTCCGTTCCGAGGGTCATCATGCGCAGATAGTCGCAGAGGAACTCGACCGCGTGGTGATCCTTCTGGAACTTGGGGAATTGCGCGAACAGGGTGCTTTCGTCGGGTTTCTCGACATGCTGTTCCAGCGCCAGCATGCCCTTGGTCTTGGCCAGCTTGAAGAGCTGGTACAGAACGCTCAGCAGTTCGAGGTAATCGGCCTTCTTGTAGGTCGGGCCCTTCATGGCCCGCTTCAGGCCCTTGATGGTCTGTTTGATGTTGGCCTTGGTGTTGGCGATGATGAAGGCGCCGAGCGCGGCGCCCAGGATGATCACGAACTCCGACGGCTGCCACAGGACGCCCAGGTGGCCGCCATGCACGGCGTAGGCGCCGAACACGCACGCAAAGACCACCACGGCGCCAACGATGATAAGCATGCCGAACGACCAACCGGATCGCTGATTTTCCTGATTTCGAACATGGGGGTATTTAGTTAAGACTTGGTTAGGCGGGCGGGGTGGCGATTCACCCTAAACGGCCTATTCCTGGCTCGACCGGCTGCTCAGCCGCCGGGTCGAAAATCCGCTCTGTTCCAACAGCTTGATGATCTCGTCGACGTGCCCGGCGTTGCGTGTCTCCAGCAACACATCGACCTCGGCGCGTTTCACCGGCAGGTCGATGAACAGCCGGTGGTGGGTGATATCCATGATGTTGCCGCCGGCCTGGCCGATCACCCGGGTCAGGGTCGACATGACGCCCGGCTGGTCGATGATCTCGATCCGCAAGGTCGCCATGCGCCCGTCCAGCACCAGGGTGCGCATCAGCACCTGGGACAACAGGCGGGAATCGATGTTGCCGCCGCCGACCACGATCCCAACCTTGCAATTCCGGAACGCGCTGGGATGGCACATGATGGCGGCGAGGGCCGCGGCACCCGCGCCTTCGGCGACGATGCGCTGGGTCTCGATCAGGGTGCCGACCGCGCGCTCCACCGACATCTCGTCGACCAGCAAGACTTCCCGGACATGCTCCTCGACGATGGCGCGGGTGAGGGCGCCGGGCGATTTCACCGCGATGCCGTCGGCCAGGGTCTGTCCGCCATTGGCCGGCGGGATCTCGTTGAGCGCGTGGTGCATGGAGGGATAGAGGTCGGATTCCACGCCATAGATCTCGATCGAGGGCTTCAGCGCCTTCACCGCGGTCGAGATGCCGCCGATCAAGCCGCCGCCGCCGATCGGGATCACCAGGAAATCGAGATCGGCATCGTCCTCCACGATCTCCAGCCCGATCGTGCCTTGCCCGGCGACGATAAAGGGATCGTCATAGGGATGGACGAAGATCAGATTCTCCTTGGCCGCCAGCTCGCGCGCATAGACCGCGGCTGCGTCGATGCTGTCGCCCTTCAGGATCACGCGCGGGCCAAAGCTCGCCGTGCGCTCGATCTTGGTGAAGGGCGTCTGCTCCGGCATCACGATGGTCGCGGGGATGCCGAGGCGTTGCGCGTGATAGGCGACGCCTTGCGCGTGGTTGCCGGCCGACATCGCGATCACGCCGCGCTTGGCTTCGTCCGGCGACAGGCTCTTCAGCTTGTAATAGGCGCCGCGATCCTTGAACGAGCCGGTGAATTGCTGGTTCTCCAGCTTCAGCCGCAATGAGGCGAGGCCAAGCTGCTGGGCCAGGCGCGGCGACGAGACGAACGGCGTGCGCACGACATGGCCTTTGATCGCTTCGGCGGCGCGGCGGATATCGTCCAGGGTCGGTCTTGCGAGGTTGCTCATGGTGTCTTTTCCGCGGCCGGGCGCAGGACCAGGACGTCCTGCGCCGGTTGATCGAAGGACCGGTAGCGTCCGGCGCCCCACTCTATCAGCAGGTCGCTATAATGGGCGGAAAGCGGGTGGCCGGATTGTCCGCCAGCGACGCTGACTCGCATGCTTTCCGGCTGGCTCATATCCACCACCATGCGCAAGCCAGGCCCGTGCACGTCGGCGAACTGCGCGCCGCCGGCCTTGGCCAGGGAGCCGCCGCGGTTGATGGTGAACTGGTCGCCATTGGCCGGCACGACCGGCGTCAGCCTGCCGCCCAGGAACGGAATGCTGCTGAAGATCGGATGGCGGAAGCTGACCGCGTGCGTAGCGCCCCACGACCACGCCTGCCAGTCCGGCCCGTAGGCGCCACGCAAGGTCGCCAGGGCATCCTGAAACGAAATGCGGACGACATCGCGACAGGTCTCGCGCGGCTGGGTCGCCCTGTCATCGCACCAGCGATCCTGCGACAGCAACTGCTCCAGGATGTCGATCTGCCAGAACCACCAATCGTCGAACGCCTCCGGCCCCAGTTCGTGGGCGAGGACGCGGCTGGCCGTCGCGTAGAGCCATGCGGTGACGATCAGCGGCTCCGGCGCGCCGGCCTCCATGCGGCCGTCCCAGGCACTCAGCGCCGAGGAGATGTCGAGCGGAAGGGACGCGGAGACTTCGGGCAGGTG
>DASZQC010000212.1:0-7501 GCA_035549815.1 Dongiaceae bacterium | reverse complement strand
GGTCGATCTCGCAGGCCTCGAGCAGATCGGCGGCTTGCGGCGACAGCAGCAGGTGGTCGATGCGCAATCCTTCGTCGCGCATCCAGCGGCCTTGCTGGTAATCCCAGAAGGTGTAGCGATGGCCCTCCGGGTGCAGCGCCTTGAAGGCGTCGGTGTAGCCGAGGTTGATCAGCGCGCGGAAACGCTGCCGCGTCTCCGGCTGGCACAAAGCATCGCCGGCGAAGCCGACCGGATCGTAGACGTCGTCATCGGTCGGGCAAACATTGTAGTCGCCGCCCAGCACCACGATCTCCTCGCGCGCCAGCAGGTCCGCGGCATGGCGGTTTAGGCGATCCATCCAGCCGAGCTTGTAGGGGAATTTCTCGGTGCCGACCGGATTGCCGTTCGGCAGGTAGATCGAGGCGACCCGCACCGGCCGCCCGTTCGGCGTGTTCGGCAGGTCGAGGACGGCTTCGATGTAGCGCGCCTGCTCGTCGGCGGAATCGCCCGGCATGTCCCGCATCTCCACGCGATGCAGCATCTTCGACAGCAGCGCCACGCCGTGGCGCGCCTTCATGCCGACGGCGGAGACGTGATAGCCCAGCGCCTCGATCTCCATGCGCGGCACTTCCTCGTCCAGGCACTTGATCTCCTGCAGCAGCGCCACGTCCGGCGCTGCAGACGACTTCAGCCACGCGAGCACATTCGGCATCCGCGCGCGCAAGGAATTCACGTTGAAGCTGGCGATGGTCAGCACGGCCGCCCCCTGTTGGCCGACCGGACTTAGCCGATCGAGAAGGAGCTGCCGCAGCCGCAGGAAGATTTCGCGTTCGGGTTCTTCACCTGGAACGCGGCGCCGACCAGATCCTCGACAAAGTCGATCTCGGCGCCATTCAGCAGGTCGAGCGAGGCGTCGTCGACGACGACCTTCACGCCGTCACGCTCGAAGGTGTGATCGTCCACCTGCGCGTTGTTGTCGAAGGAGAAGCCGTACTGAAAGCCGGAGCAGCCGCCGCCCGAGACGCTGAGGCGCAGCATCAGCTTGTCGTCACCTTCGGCGGCGATCAGTTGCGCGATCCGCTTGGCCGCGCTGTCGGACAGGCTGACCTGGCGATCCGGGAGGGGCGTCATGTCGTTCATTGCCAATGATTCCAGCATCAAATGATTGATGATGAATGTAGGGTGCTGTGTCTGAAAGTCAAATCTCGGCAGTTTCGTTCCATTCGATTAACCCCTTGAAAGACAGGGAAAACACCCCGCTGGGGTGCGTCCGGTCGGAGCAGGCATTCCGCCAGGGCAGGGCTGAGAATCATTTTCAGCCCGCGGTTCCTGCTCTAGCTTGCGCGGATGCAGCCTTTTGCCAGCCATCCGGAGCAATCGCGGGGCCGCCTGGTGGCCGAGCCGGAGAGCCCCAACCGCTCGGTGTTCCAGCGCGACCGCGACCGCATCATCCATTCGACCGCGTTCCGCCGGCTGAAGCACAAGACCCAGGTCTTCGTCTATCACGAGGGGGATCACTACCGCACGCGCCTGACCCACAGCATCGAGGTGGCGCAGATCGCACGCTCCATCGCCCGGTCGCTGGAGCTGAACGAGGACCTCGCGGAGGCGGTGGCGTTGGCGCACGACCTCGGCCACACGCCCTTCGGCCATGCGGGGGAGGAGGCGCTCGATCACTGCATGCAGGAGTTCGGCGGCTTCGACCACAACGAGCAGACCTTTCGCATCGTCACCTTGCTGGAGAAGCGCTACGCCGCGTTCGATGGGCTCAACCTGACCTGGGAAGCGCTGGAAGGCGTGGTGAAGCATAACGGCCCGCTGACCGGGCCGAACGCCTCGGCCAAGGCGCAGGCGCGCCCCGTGCCGCCGACCATCGCGGATTACTGCAAGCTGAGCGATCTGGAGCTCTCCGGCTTTGCCGGGCCGGAGGCGCAGGTCGCGGCGCTCAGCGACGACATCGCCTACAACAACCATGACATCGACGACGGCCTGCGTGCCGGCCTGTTCGAATTGCGCGATCTTGCCGACGTGCCGCTCGCCGGCCCGGTGATCGAGGAGGTGCTGCGGCTCTATCCCGGGCTGGAGGCGGCGCGCCTGATCCACGAGGCGATCCGGCGCATGATCAATCTGATGGTGCGCGACGTGATTCAGGAGAGCACGCGCCGTTTGGCACAGGCCCAGCCGAAGAATGTCGCCGATATCCGCGCCCGCACGGCGCCGGTGGTCGCCTTCTCGGAAGCCATGCGCGCCAACGACCGCGGCCTGAAGGCCTTCCTGTTCGCCCGCATGTATCGCCACCATCGGGTGAACCAGATGACGCAGAAGGCGAAGCGCGTGGTGAGCGAGCTGTTCGAGCTGCAACTGGAGCGGCCGCAATGCCTGCCGCCGGAATGGCAGGCCCTGACCGATGCGCCCGGAACCGCCACGACGGCCCGGGTGGTGGCCGACTACATTGCCGGCATGACGGACAACTTTGCGCTAGATACTCACAAGCGTCTATTCGACCTTTACGAGCGTTAACCGTTATCTGAAAAGTGCAGTCGAATCCGCCATTTAAGGCGGAATCCCCGAGTCGTTCCGGCTTGACCGACTCGGTGAATCACTGATTCAATTGTGGATAACTTGCTTGCAGCAATGTTCGGCGGTGAAGGGGAACCCGCTGGGCAGGGGGCTCACAAGCCGCGTGGTGCGGTGCGCGCAGGCCCGAACTTGCTGGAGATTTGAAATGTCCCAGGAAAACGTGAAACCGGAACAGATTCAGGCCAGCGTCGCGGCCGCCCTCAGCCGCCTGCGCGGTGACGTGGCGCCGCCGAGCGACGCGCCCGATACCCCGCCGCCATCCGCGCCGGCCGCGGCGCCGACGCCCACCGGCATGGCGCCGGGCATGTCCGGGATGGGCATGCGGCAAGATCCGATGCGCCCGCCCGCCAACGACCTGCGCGCCGAGCCGGGCCTGCGCCAAGTGGCGTCTTCCCAATCAGGGGCGGGCGCGCCGACCGTGAACGAGCCGTCCGTGGCCCGTGAGCCGGAATTGCCGCGCGCCATGTTCTCGCGCCCCGGCCCGACGGCCAGCGCCACCATGCCGGGCGCTTCCGGCGGGACTCCGACCCCGCAGCCGGAGGCCGCGCCGACCGTCCAGCGCCCGGCTAGCCCGTTGTCGCGCATGATGTCGCGCGAGGCGCCGGCCGCCGAGGCGGCCAAGCCAGTCACGGTCGAGAAGTCTGCCGCCGCGCCGGCGCAGCCCGACCTGCTCGCCGGCTTGCCGCCGCCGCCCTTGGGGGATGCGCTGACGCAGGAAGATGATGGTGGCGCGCGGCGCCGCCGCAATCGCCGTATCCTGTTGCTGGGCACCGCCATCGTCGTGATTGCCGGCGCCGCCTGGTTGTTCAGCCGTGGTGGCGGCGACCCCGCCGACGTGCCGGTCATCACCGCCGAGACAACGCCGGAAAAGGTGAAGCCCGCGGACGAGGGCGGGCTGCAGGTGCCCAACCAGAATGTCCAGGTGCTGGACAATACCGAGCAGACCGCCCAGGGCGAGACCGTCCTGCCGCCGCCGGAGCAGCCGGTGACGCCGCCGGAGGCCACCGCCGAAACGCCGCAGGCGCCCGAGCCGCCGGCCGTGGTCGACAGCAACAGCGCCACGGTGATCGAAGACGCACCGGTCGCCCCGGCGCCGGAACCTGAGCCGGCCCAGCCCGCGACCACCGCCGAAGCGCCTGCCGTTCCTGCGCCCGCCGCGCCGGAACCGACCGCCGAAGCGGAACCGCCTGCCCCGGCCGAACCCGCTGCCCCGGCGGTGGCCGCGACGCCTGAGCCTGCCCCGGAACCCGCCGTTCCGGCACCGCAGGCCACGACTGAGCCCGAGCCGGCCCCGGCGCCCGAACCCGCCGCGCCAGCCACACCCCAGGAGGCCGCCGTCACGCCGCCGCCTGCGCCGGCCGCGACCGGCAACACCCGCGTTCAGCTCGCGGCGGTGAAGTCCGAAAGCGCCGCCAAGGCGGAATGGGCCAAGATGCAGAAGGCGCATCCCGACCTGTTGGGGAACCTGACCCTGACGGTCGAGAGCGTCGACAAGAACGGCACGACTTTCTACCGCATCCAGGCCGGCCCGCTGGCCGATCGCGCCGCCGCCAAGCAGCTTTGCGCCAGCCTGAAAGGCCAGGGCCAGGACTGCATTGTTGCCAAGTAACACGGGTCCGGGTACCCCTTTGATCGCAGTTTGACCAAGGGGTAACCGGATTATGCTGGCAGCGATCTTTGGCGTCGAAGGGCACAGCCTGAAGCAGGAGGAGCGGGCCTTCTTCCGCGACGTCCAGCCCTTCGGCTTCATCATCTTCGCCCGCAACATTTCCGAGCCGCGGCAGGTCAAGGACCTGGTCGCCGAACTGCGCGCCTCCGTCGATCACCCCGACGCGCCGGTCCTGATCGACCAGGAAGGCGGGCGGGTCCAGCGCTTGCGCCCGCCGCATTGGCGGGCGGCGGCGCCTGCGGCGAAGTTCGGCGCGTTGGCGCAGAAGCAGGCGCAATCCGGCGCCAAGGCCGTGTTCCTCAATCACCAGCTAATCGGCGCCGAACTCGCCTCGCTCGGCATCGATGTGGATTGCGCGCCGCTGATCGACGTGCAGCAGCCGGGCGCGCATGACGTGATCGGCGACCGTGCCTTCAGCGGCGATCCGGAGCAGGTGGCGGCGCTGGGCCGCGCCGCAGCCGAAGGATTGATGTCGGCTGGCATCACCCCGATTATCAAACATATTCCCGGCCACGGCCGCTCGATGGTGGACAGCCATCATGATTTGCCGCGCGTCGCGACCTCGCGCGCGGAGCTGTCGAAGACCGACTTCCTGCCGTTCCGTCGCCTGCGCGATATGCCCTGGGCGATGACGGCGCACATCGTCTATGAGGCGATCGACAAGACACAGCCGGCGACGCTCTCGTCCAAGGTCATCTCCGAGGTGATCCGCGGCGAGATCGGCTTCGACGGGCTTCTGCTGTCCGACGACATGTCGATGAAGGCGCTCAACGGTCCGCTCACCGACCTGACCCGCCGGTCGCTGGCGGCGGGCTGCGACATCGCCCTCCATTGCAATGGAAAAATGGAGGAAATGACGCAGATCGCGGCGGGCGCTGCGCCCTTGTCGAAGGCGGGGGAAGAGCGCTACACACGTGGCCGCCGCCAGGTCGGGAAAGGTCGCGTTGCCAAGCTGGACCAGGTCGAGGCGGAACTGAACGCGCTGATGGCCTAGCTTGCGATAGACGGGGTCGGCCGCGCCGCTCACCCGAACTCTAAGGAACAGCGCCTTTGCCCGCTGATATTTCAGCTTTTATTCAGACGGTCGCGATCATCGCGATTCCCATCATCATCGCCATCACCTTTCACGAGGCGGCGCATGGATTTGTGGCGTGGCGATTGGGCGACGATACGGCCCACCGCTTGGGGCGCGTCACGTTCAATCCGCTGAAGCATATCGATCCGATCGGCACCATCATCCTGCCGGCGGTGCTGTATCTCTCGACCGGCTTCATGTTCGGCTATGCCAAGCCGGTGCCGGTGAACTATCGCCGTTTGCGCCGGCCGCGGCGCGACATGGTGCTGGTGGCCGCGGCCGGGCCGGGGATCAATTTTCTGCTCGCCATCGCCTCCGCAATCCTGCTGCATTTCGTGCCGGTCGAAGGCTCGGTCCTGGTCCAGACCATCGGCCATATTCTGGTGGTTTCGGTGGCGGTCAACGTGCTTCTGGCGGTGTTCAACATGCTGCCTTTGCCGCCCCTGGACGGGGGGCGAGTCGCCGTGGGATTGCTTCCATATCCGTTGTCGCTCTATCTGGCGCGGACGGAGCGGTACGGGATGATGATCCTGATCCTGGCGCTGATCATCCTGCCGTGGATCGGGTCGCAGCTCGGGATGGACCTCGGCATCGTCGGCTGGATCATTGGGCCGATCGCCGACCATATCCAGAGTTTCATTTATTGGATCACGGGCAATGGCCCTGTTTAGAGTTCTCGGCACGGCATGACCATGATCGCGATGAGTGAAGAATACGACGCGGCTTTCACGCCGGATGACGGCGCGCCCCGGCCTGCGTCCGATGACGGCGATCTGCACCTGGACCTCGACGGCTATGAAGGGCCGATCGACGTCCTGCTGAATCTCGCCCGCGACCAGAAGGTCGACCTCAAGAAGATCTCCATCCTGGAACTGGCCGACCAGTACCTGGATTTCATCGCCCGGGCGCGGCGCCTGCGGCTCGAGATCGCGGCCGATTACCTGGTCATGGCGGCGTGGCTCGCCTACCTGAAATCGCGCCTGCTGCTGCCCGAGCCGCCGGCGGACGGCGAGCCGAGCGGCGCCGAGTTGGCCTCCGCCCTGGCCTTCCAGTTGCAGCGCCTGGAGGCGATGCAGAAGGCCGGCAAGGACCTCATGGCGCTGCCGCAATTCGGCCGCGACTTTTTCCAGCGCGGCCAGCCCGAGCCGGTGCAGGTGATCGACAAGCCGGTCTGGCAGGTGACGCTGTACGACCTGCTCAAGGCCTATGGCACCTATCCCGGCCGTGCCAGCCAGGGCCTGCTGCAGATCGCGCCGATGAACCTGTTCTCCATGGACGACGCCCTGCATCGCATCGGCGAGATGCTGGGGCAGACATTGGACTGGACGACGCTGCAGCATTTCCTGCCGCCGGGATTGCAGCGGGGCCTGCAGCGCCGCGCCGCGGTGGCGGCGACCTTCGCCGCCAGCCTGGAACTGGCCCGCACCGGCCGCATCGAGCTGCGCCAGGACGGCCTGTTCGCGCCGATCTTCATGCGCCGCGGCAAAGGCCCGCAGATCGGCGAAGTACCTCCGCCGGGAGGCGAACCGACGAACACTGAAGGACTGCAATGACCGACGATCGCTTCCAACTTTTGCGCCTCCTCGAGGCCGTCCTGTTCGCAACGTCGGAGCCGTTGAGCGAGAAGGAGCTCGGCGGCCGCATGCCGGAGGGCGCCGACATCCCGGGCCTGTTGCAGGAGCTAAAGGATCTCTACGCCAATCGCGGCGTGCATCTGATGGCGTTCGAGGATCGCTGGGCGTTCCGCACCGCGCCCGATTTGGCGCCCAAGTTCCACGTCGAGCGGGAGGTGATGCGCAAGCTGAGCCGCGCCGCCATCGAAACGCTGGCCATCATCGCCTATCACCAGCCGGTGACGCGCGCCGAGATCGAAGAGATTCGCGGCGTCGCCATCTCCAAGGGCACGCTCGACATGCTGCTGGAGATCGGCTGGATCAAGCCGAAGGGCCGGCGCGAGACGCCGGGCCGCCCGGTCACCTGGGCGACCACGGACCTGTTCCTGGAGCATTTCGGGCTGGAGAGCTGCGAGGCGCTGCCGGGCGTCGAAGAGCTGAAGGCCGCCGGCCTGCTCGATGCGCGCGCCTCGGTCGCCACCTTGGGCGCGCAGGGCACGCTGCCCAACGGTGCCGCCGTCGAGGAGGCGGAGGACGAAGAGGGCAACATCTCCGACATGCTGGCGCAGAAGGATGAGGAAGAGG
>DASZQC010000211.1:0-3478 GCA_035549815.1 Dongiaceae bacterium | reverse complement strand
GCCGCGTTGCGCAATTATCGCGGCGGCGATCTCAGCGTCGATTTCGCGGCCCGCCGGGTCACCGCGCGCGGCAAGGATGTCCGGCTGTCGCCCAAGGAGTTCGATTTGCTGCGCATCCTGGCCCAGCATGCGGGCCAGGTGGTCACGCGCAATCAGCTCCTGGCGTTCCTGTGGGGCGCGGATGAAGGCCGCGACAGCCAGGTGCTGCGCGTTCTGGTCGGCCAGTTGCGGCAGAAGATCGAGTCCGATCCGCGCGCGCCGGCCTTGTTGCTGACGGAGCCGGGCATCGGCTATCGCCTGCGCGCCGAAGAAGGGGAGGCGACATGAACGATGCGGGACCCGGCACGCTCGACCTGTTCACCATGGCGACGCTGGTGGCCATGATCGTGGCGATGCTGGTCGGCTAGAGGAACCAATAGGGGCGGATGCCGGTCTCCGCCGGGAAGCTTTGCAGCGCGGCCGGCGGCGGCGCTGAATCGGTGCGGCCGTCCAGGCGGTCGCGCTCCCGCCTGAGCGGCGCCAGGCGGTTCCAGTCGAAGGCGTCGATCTGCCCATGCGGCCAAGTGCGGGTGGCCTCGAAGGCGAGCAGCCAATCCAGTCCGTGCCGCAAGGAATGGCCGGCGGCGGAGCGATAGGCCCACAGATCCTCGCCGCAGGATTCCGCAATCCGCGCCAACGTGCTCCAGGCCTGCAGGTTGAAGCAGCAATAGTGCAGCGCATCGCGGCGTTCGAGCTCCAGCGGCTGGCTGCCGTCGGGATCGAACTGGAGCTGGATGCGCTCGCGGCAGCGGCGGAAAATCTCGTTCAACGCCCCGGCATCGCCCAGATAGACGGCGATCGCCGCCGCCTGCAGGTCATAAAAAGTGCCGATATTGTTGGGCGTCAGGCATGCCGCGACACCTTGCGGGTCATCGCGCAGCCAGGCGCCATAAGCGGCGATCCAGGTCTGGAACTTGGCGGCCTCGCGCCGGCCGAGGGCCTGCGCCTGGACCAGCAACCGGGCGCCGTCCAGCAGCAAGGGCAGATCGCGCATCTCGACGATGCCGGAGCCGGTGCCGAGATTGTCGTTCCAGCCCAGGCGCACCTGGGCATAGCGCAGATGCGGATTCATGCGCGTGGCCGACGCCAGGAACCAGCGCCGCAGCAAGGCGGCGCCGTGCAGGGCGAACGCCTTCTGCCCCGTCACTCGCCACGCCGCCGCGCACAAGGCAGTGTCCTCCAGCACGTGCTGCAGCCGGCTGCGATCGAACTGCTCCGAGCCCGGCGCGTGCAGAATCGTATCCGGCCGGCGCTCGCCATCGCGATCGACATAGGGCAGGCCATCCGGCGTCTGCGGGTTCGGCCACCAGAAAGGCGCGGGGTGCCAGTAATCGTGCGGATCGCCGCTGGGCGCCCGCGTCGTCTTGTCGGTGACGGCATGCAGCCCGCGCGTCATCGCCACATGCGCGTCTGCCACCAGCCGCGTGGCGACGTCGCGCCAGGGGTCGCCCACCCCCGCTTCGCGCACACGGTCGAGCGACGCCGCGGGATAGAAGATCGGGCGGTCGCGATGCAGGCGTGCCGACATCACCTTGCGGTCCAGGGCATTCAGCGTTTCGATGATGCCGATGTCGCGGGCGCGTTTGCGTCGCCGCATGGCGTCCTCGCCGATCTCCTGCCGCCGGCGCCCCGATTCCAGCCGCGCCACCCAGCCGGCATAGAGGAAGCTGTTGCGGTCCGGAAAATATTTGTCGTTGGCGTGATGCGCCTTGCCGACCGGCCATTGATCCCACGGGCCAGGCACGCCCAGACGCAGCAGCAGCTCCACCTTGGGCGACATGCCATAGGGGAAAGCGGGATCGAACATCAAAGCGGCGTCGCGACGGAACAGGATCTGCGGCTCGTCCGTCGCCACCGGCCGGCAGGCGGGGTCGAGCAGGGCGCGGTTGGAAGGAATGCGCGCCATGGGCACGACGAAATATTTCACATAGGGCTGCGCCAGCACGGCAGCGCGCAGCTCCGCCCAGGCCGCCTCCGTGACGAAACAATTGCCGTCCCACGGCAGCACCCATTTCGCTGCCGCGCGCCCGGCCAGCAGCGCCGCGTTGCGGGCGCCATTGTTGTTCATCGCGTAGTTGTTCTTGCTGATGCAGGTCTGGATCAGATAGCGCGGCTTGTGCGCCTTCTTGCGCTGCATCGACAGGTTCAGCAAGGCGCCGCGTTCCGGAAACCCGTCGAGGTCCCAGCCGATGCGCGCATATTCGTCGAGATCGAAGGGGATGTGCAGGTAGGCCTGGCCGCGCCGCTCCAGCAGGTCGATGATGGCACGCTCTTCCGCCCGGTCGATGATGCGGTTGACGATCCAGCGCTTCTCGCAATCCGCCAGCTCCGGCTCGTGCTTCAGGATGAAGTGCAGGTTGGCTCGCGCGCTGCCCTTCCTGTGGCGCGGCGGCAGATCGTTGCCGATGATGCGATAGAGCACGAAACGATCCGGCTCCGACGCCAGGCCACTGGCCACGTAATCCGCACGCAGCGCGTCGAGGTCCAGCGTGGGCTGGAAGCGCGGCGGTTGCTGCCGCGTAGAGGGCGCCGCCGGGCGCCCGAACAGCGCGCGCACGCCGCGGACCAGCTTGTTCAGCTGCCTGATCGGCCTGAATTTCACAAGTCGACCCCCCGATGCCAGAGCTTAGGCCGGGGCGCCCGCTCGCTGTCAAGCGAAGGTCCGTTAAGCCGGCAACGGCGGGCGGACACGCCGAAAACGGCGGAATTCGTCAAGCGCCGCCGCGGCGCGCCGGCTTACCTGCGGCGGACCGAGGGGGACAGACATGCCGCATTTCCAAGGCAGCGAAGCGAATATCTGGTACGAGCAGGTCGGCAATCCGCACGGCAAGCAACTGGTGTGGGTCGGCGGCGGCGGCACCATGGGCCGCGACTGGCATCGCTTCCAAACGCCGCATTTCTCGGGCGAGTTCCGGAACCTCGTCTTCGACAATCGCGGTATCGGCGAGACGCGCTGCAATGCGCCGATGCCGTGGCCGATCGAGCGCTTTTCCCATGACCTGGCGGAGCTGATCGCGGGCGTATGCGACGGCCCGGCGATTCTCATCGGCACCTCGCTCGGCTCCGCCATCGCCCAGCAACTCATGATCGAGCGACCGGACCTGGTGCGCTGCGCCGTGCTGATGGGCACCGGCGCCTGGAGCACCGGATGGGGCTGGGACTACCAGGCGGCGGAGATCGAGTTCCGCCAGGCCGGCGGGCGTCTCGACGGCATGATGGGCGTCGCGCACTACGCCGCCATGCTCTATCCGGCGCGCGCGCTGGGCGACCGCGCGCTATGGCCGAAGCTGAAGGCGCTGATGCTGGAATGGATGGACAGCGGCGAGAACGAAGAAAGCCTGGTGCCGCAATGGGACGCCTCACTCCGCTTCGACCAGCGCGCCGCGCTGCGCAGCGTGAAGGTGCCGACCCATGTGATCGCCTTCAGCGAAGACGTGCA
>DASZQC010000210.1:0-9488 GCA_035549815.1 Dongiaceae bacterium | reverse complement strand
TGGCGAAGCGATCCCGAAATCCGACCTGGTGGTGACACCCGCGAAGCCGCGGCAATTGTCGGGCGGCGCTGCACGCCCCTGACGCAGGCGCGTGGAGGACAGCATGGCGGCGGAGAAACCCAAAGGCCTGGGCGGCGGATTGTCCAACTATGGCGATCCCGGCTTTGCCGCTTACCTGCGCCGTTCCTTTGCCCAGTCGATGGGCCATTCGCGCGAGCTGCTGTCGAAGCCGGTGGTCGGCATCACCTGGACGGCGAGCGAGTTCAACAACTGCCATCGTGGCGTGCCACGCCTGGTCGAGGCGGCAAAGCGCGGCGTGCTGGCGGCCGGCGGCCTGCCGCTGGATTTTCCTCTGCCCTCGCTAGGCGAGGTCTTCCTCAACCCCACCAGCATGGTGTTCCGCAATCTGATGGCGATGGCGACGGAGGAGATGATCCGCGCCCAGCCGATGGATGCGGTGATCCTGGTCGGCGGCTGCGACAAGACCCTGCCGGCGCTGGCCATGGGCGCGATCTCGGCCCGCAAGCCGGCGATCATGCTGGCGACCGGGCCGATGATGACCTCGCGCTTTCGCGGCGAGCGGCTGGGCGCCTGCACCGATTGCCGCCGCTTCTGGGCCAAGTATCGCGCCGGGGAGATCAGCGCCGAGGAGATCGGCGCCATCGATCAGAGCCTGGCCACGACCGAGGGCACCTGCGCCGTCATGGGCACGGCCAGCACCATGGCGATCCTATGCGAGACCATGGGCCTGATGCTGCCCGGCACCGCCGCCATTCCCGCCGTCCATGCCGACCGGCTGCGCGCGGCGGAGGAAACCGGGCGCGAGGCGATGCGCCTCGTCACCAGCGGCCTGACCTATGACCGGATCCTGACCCAGGCCAGCTTCGACAATGCCATGAAGATGCTGCTGGCGATCGGCGGGTCGACCAACGCGGTGGTGCATGTCGCCGCGATCGCCGGAAGGCTGGGACTCGACTTCTCGCTGGAGCGGCTGAACCGCTTTTCCGTTTCCACGCCCGTTCTGGTCGATCTGAAGCCGACCGGCCAGGGCTATATGGAGGATTTCTTCGCCGCCGGCGGCGTGGGCGCCATGCTGCATCGCCTGCGCGACACGCTGGATCTCGACGCCGCGACGGTGACCGGCGGGCCGCTGCGCGACTTTGCCGCCGCGGCGGACAGCTGGATCGACGCGGCCACGATCCGCGCGCTGGACGATCCGGTGCGCAAGAATGGCGGGCTGATCGGCCTGTCGGGCTCCCTGGCGCCGAATGGCGCCGTGCTGAAATGCGCCGCCGCCGACGAGCGGCTGTTCGAGAAGACCGCGCGGGCCGTGGTATTCGACGGACTCGCCGATCTGTCCGCGCGCATCGACGATCCCGATCTGGACGTGACGGAAGACGATGCGCTGGTCCTGCGCAACGCCGGCCCGATCGCGGCGGGCATGCCGGAGGCCGGCTACCTGCCCATCCCGGCGAAGCTGGCGCGGCGCGGCATCAAGGACATGCTGCGCATCTCCGATGCGCGGATGAGCGGCACGGCCTTCGGCACCATCGTCCTGCATGTGTCGCCGGAAGCCGCGGCCGGCGGGCCGCTCGACCTGGTCCGTACCGGCGACCGCATCCGCATGAGCGTGCAGGAGCGGCGCCTCGATTTGCTGGTCGACGAGGCCGAATTGGCAAAGCGCAGAGCGTCGCGTCCACCGCAAACCGACAATCACGAGCGCGGCTGGCTCGGCCTGTTCAAGCGCCACGTCCTGCAGGCCGAGCAGGGTTGCGACCTCGACTTCCTGACCGCCGGATTCGGCAGGTCCGGCTGACACGACGACTGGGAGAGATTGCATGGGGAACATCGCGCTGGAGAAGCTTCGCCAGGGGGAATTGTCCCTCGGCGTCGTGCTGCGGCAGGCCCGCAGCGTCGAGACCGCCAAAATCTTTGCGACCAGCGGCTTCGACTGGCTGTTCATCGACCTCGAGCACAATCCCATGTCGATCGAGACCGCCAGCGAATTGTCGGTCAGTTCTCTCGACGCCGGCATCGCGCCCTTGGTACGGGTGCCGGAGAACCAATATTGGATGGCGACGAGGGCGCTGGATGGCGGCGCGCAGGGCATCATCATGCCGCATGTCGATACGCCGGAGCAGGCGCGCGAGGTGGTGCGCCAGTTGCGCTATCCGCCGGTCGGCCGCCGCTCCATCTCCAGCATGCAGGTGCATGTCAATTTCCGCTCCATCCCGGTCGGCGAGCTGACCCGACAGCTCGACCGGGACTTCCTGATCGCGATCATGCTGGAGACCACCGATTCCATCGAGGCCTGCGAAGAGATTGCGGCGGTCGACGGCATCGACGTGGTGATGATCGGCGCCAACGATCTGTGCCTGGATATGGGCATTCCGGGCGACGTGATGAATCCGCGCGTGGTGAAGGTCTTCGAGCGCGTCGCCGCTGCCTGCAAGAAGCATGGCCGCCACGCCGGCCTCGGCGGCGTGCGCAAGCCGGAGGAGCTGAAGGTCTATTTCGACATGGGCTACCGCTTCATCCTCGCCGCCAACGACGTGACGTTGATGATCGACGCCGGGCAGAAGCGCACCGCCGCCCTGCGGGCGCTGGCCTGACACCTCCACGCATCAAAGGATTCTTCCGACATGAGCGTCATCCTTGGCAGCGGCGATTTCACCTACAAGGTCGAAGAGCGCTGGGTGAAATTGCCGCCCGGCATGGCGATGGGCGATGTCGCCGCCGTCGCGGTCGATCGCCGCGACCGGGTCTATCTGTTCAACCGCGGCCCCAACCCGATGATCGTCATCGACAGCGAGGGCCAGTTCCTGGATAGCTGGGGCCAGGGCGTGTTCAAGAACCCGCACGGCCTGCATATCGGGCCGGACGATTGCATCTTCTGCACCGACGATGGCGACCATACGGTGCGCAAGTGCACCTTGGACGGCCAGATCCTGTTCATGCTGGGCGAGCGCGACCGGCCTTCGCCCTATATGTCTGGCGAGCCCTTCAACCGCTGCACCCACACCGCCGTCTCGCCGGAAAACGATTTCTACGTCTCCGATGGCTATGCCAATGCCCGCGTCCACAAATATTCGCCGGAAGGCAAGCTGATCCTCTCCTGGGGCGCGCCGGGCATCGATGCGGGGCAGTTCAACTTCCCGCACAACATCTGCTGCGATGTCGATGGCTGGGTCTATGTCGCCGACCGCGAGAACCACCGCATCCAGGTCTTCGACGGCAACGGCAAGTATGAGACGCAGATCAACAACTTGCACCGGCCGAGCGCGCTGATGCTCGGCCCCGGCAAATGCCCGATCTGCTTTGTCGGCGAGATCGGTCCCTATATGAACGTCAATCGCAAGAACCCGAACCTGGGGCCGCGCGTCAGCATCACGACGAATGACGGCAAGCTGCTGGCGCGGCTGGCCAGCGTGCCATCGGCCGGCAACAAGCCCGGGCAGTTCCTGTCGCCGCACAGCCTGGCGCTGGATTCGCAAGGCAATCTCTATGTGGGCGAAGTCGGCACGCGCGCTTGGCCATCTTTATTCCCCGGCGAGCCGATCCCGGAGGATCTGCACCGTATCCATCGCCTGACCAAGGTTCCCGCCGACGCCCAAGGACGGCGCGGATAGGCCGCAAGAGTCGGGGTCTTGAGCATGCTGGGTGGTTTTCTCGCGCTGGTCGCGGCGGTGACGTTCGCCATGAACAACGCCGCCTTCCGCCGCGGCGCGCTGACCGGCACGGTGGCGCAGGCGATGGCGATTTCGTTGCTGCTGGGTCTCCTCATATTCGCGGTCGCGACCGTGCTGGCGGGCGCCACCGGAGCCGTGACGGCGTTTCCGATGCAGTCCGTTCTCATGCTTTGCGGCGCGGGCGTCCTGCATTTCGCCTGGGGCCGCTACTGCAATTTCCGGGCAACCAAGGCCATGGGCGCAAACCTCGTCGGCCCGGCGCAGCAATTCAGCATCGTCGTCACCCTGTGCCTGGCGATCTTCGTCCTCGACGAGGCGCTGACCCCGCTGCGGATCATCGGCATCCTGCTGGTCGTCTTGGCGCCCGCCGTGTCGCTGCGTCTGGGCCAGGCGAGGCCGGGTCCCGCTGCCCCTGCGCTCAAGTTCCACCCGAACTATGTCGAGGGCTACACCTTCGCTTTCCTGTCAGCCATCGGCTACGGCTCCAGCCCCATCCTGGTACGGCTGAGCCTGCAGGATGGCGGCATCGGCGCCAGCATCGCTGGCGGGCTGATCGCCTATGCGGCGGCGACGATCGTCATGGCCATCGCCCTGCTTGCGCCCGGCACGCTGCGCCATGTGCTGAGCGTCGATCGCATTTCGGGGAAATGGTTCTCGGCCTCAGGCGCGCTGGTCTGCCTGTCGCAGATGTTCGGCTATATGGCTTTGGCGGTGGCCCCCGTCTCGGTGGTCATCCCGATCCAGCGCCTGTCCCTGGTGTTCCGCGTCTATGCCAATTCCGTGCTGAACCGCGAGCACGAGGTGGTCGGCGGCCGCATCTGGGCAGCAACGGGCGTGGCGCTGCTCGGCGCGCTGGCGCTGTCCGTCAGCGTCGAGGACCTGCTGGCCGTGCTGCCCTTGCCGGACGCGCTGGAAGATCTTGCACGCTGGCGCTGGTCCTAGATGAACGGCGCCTTGCCGCCGTCGACGGGAATCGCCGTGCCTGCGATATAGGACGCGGCATCCGACGCCAGAAAGCAGGCGGCATTGGCGAACTCCTCCGCCCGGCCCATGCGGCCCAGCGGCACCTCCTTGCCGACGTCCGCGATCATCTGCTCCAGCGTGGCGCCGTCCTTGCGCGCCTTCTGCCGGCGGACGATCTGGTCCGACACGATGGAGCCCACCATCAGCGCGTTGACCAAGACATTGTGCGGCGCGCCCTCGTTCGACAGCACCTTGGTCAGCGCCAGGCCCGCCGCGCGCGACACCGTGGTCGGCGCGCCGGCGGCGCGGCTGAACTTGGCGTTGATCGACAGCACGTTGATGATGCGGCCCCAGCGACGCTCTTTCATCTGCGGCCAGACCAGCCGGGTCATGCGGATGGCGCCCATCAGCTTCTGCTCGATATCGTCCCGCCAGATCTCGTCGGTGATGGTCTCGAACGGGCCGGTGCGCGATTCGCCCGCATTGTTGACCAGGATATCGACCTTGCCGAAGGCCTTCATCACGCCGTCATAGGCGGCCTGGGTGTCCGCCGATTTCGCCACATCGCAGACGAAGCCCTCGATGCGGCCCTTGGCGGTCTTGCGGATCTCCGCCACCGCTTCCTCGATCACTGGCGCACGGCGGGCCAGGATCGCGACATCAGCGCCCGATTCCGAGAAACGCTTGGCCATCGCCAGGCCCAAGCCCTTGCTGCCGCCGGTGATGATGGCGGCGCGTCCGTCCAGCCTGATGTCCATGGTTTCTCCTAGGCGCTGATCTTGTGCGAGATGAATTTGGTGATCATGAAGGCATCGAGTGTCTCATAGCCACCCTCGCGACCATAGCCGCTTTCCTTGACGCCGCCGAACGGCGTGTCGGGCTGCGAGGTGCCGTAATGGTTGATCGACATGATGCCGCTTTCCACGCGATGCGCCAGCTCATGCGCCCGCGCCGCGGAGCTGGTGAAGGCATAGGAGCAGAGGCCATAGGACAGACGGTTGGCGATGGTGATCGCCTCCTCGAACTCCTTGAAGCGGATGACCGGCGCCAGCGGGCCGAAGGGCTCGATATTGACCACATCGGCATCCTCGGACAGGTTGGTCAGCACCGTCGGCTCGAAGAAATAGCCGCGATTGCCGATGCGGTGGCCGCCGGTGGCGATCTTGCCGCCCTTCGCCGTCGCGTCGGCGACGAGCTTCTCCATCGCCTGCAGGCGCCGGCCGTTGGCCAGCGGCCCCATCTGCGAGGTGGCATCAAGGCCGTTGCCGATCTTCATCGCCTTGGCGGCGGCCACAAAGGTCTCGACGAAGACATCATGCACCTTGTCCTGGACGATGAAGCGCGTCGGGCAGGTGCAGATCTGGCCGGCGTTGCGGAACTTCGCCGCGGCGCCCTGCTTCGCCGCCGCGACCGCGTCGCTGTCGTCGCAGATGATGACCGGCGAATGGCCGCCCAGTTCCATGACGGCGGGCTTCATCTGCGCGGCGGCCAGCCCCGCCAGATGCTTGCCGACCGGGATCGAGCCGGTGAAGGTGATGGCGCGGATGATCGGCGAGGCAATCAAATAGGCGGAAATCTCCGCCGGCTCGCCGAAGACCAGATTGATCACGTCAGCCGGCACGCCGCCTTCGATCAGGCACTCGACCAGGGCGACGATGGAAGCTGGGGTCTCTTCCGATCCCTTGATCACGATGGAGCAGCCGGCGCCCAAGGCGGCGCCGATCTTGCGCGCGGGCGAGGAGATCGGGAAGTTCCACGGCGTGAAGGCGGCGACCGGCCCGATCGGCAACCGCAATCCCATGCGCATGAAGCCCGGATCGCTGGGCACGATGGTGCCATAGGCGCGGCGGCCCTCATTGACGTCCCACTCGATCAGGCCGGCGGCGCGGATGATCTCGAGTTTCGCCTCGCCCACCGGCTTGCCCTGCTCCAGGGTGATCAGCGGCGCGATCTGCTCGGCGCGCTCGCGCAGGATGCGGCAGCCTTTCAACACGATGTCGCAGCGTGTCTCGGCCGACAGGTTGCGCCATTTCTCGAAGCCCTTCTGGGTGGAAGCCAGCGCCTTGTCGAGGTCGGCCTTGGTGGCGCGCGGCAACGGGCTCAGCACCTCTTCGGTCGCGGGGTCGATCACCTCCGTCGGTTGCCCGGACCCCTTGGTCCAGGCGCCGGCAATGAACATCAAAGGTGCCTTGTAAGTCGCCACGTCTTGCTCTCCCCAGTGCGGCTCCGCCGCATCATCTGCAGTTATGCTTGAAATCTAATGCTGTATTCTATTGTATACAACCCTTTGCGCCGCGCGGATAAAGCGTTCCCGGTGGTTCAGATCGCGGCGGCGATGGCACTGCCCATTTCATCGCAGCCGACGATCCTTGTTCCCGGCTCGGCAATATCGGCGGTTCGCAGATTGGCAGCGAGCACGCGCCGCACCGCCTGCTCGACACGGGACGACAGATCGGGGCGGCCGAAACCGTGATCCAGCATCAGCGCGGCCGACAAGATCGCCGCGATCGGGTTGGCCTTGTCCTGGCCGGCGATGTCCGGCGCCGAGCCGTGCACCGGCTCGTACAGGCCAGGCTCGTCATCGCCCAGCGACGCGGACGGCAGCATACCGAGCGATCCGGTCAGCATCGCCGCCTCGTCGGACAGGATGTCGCCGAACATGTTGCCGGTCACCACCACGTCGAGATCGCGCGGCCCGCGGATCAGCTCCATCGCCGCTGCATCGACATATTGATGCGACAAGGCGATCTCCGGATAGGACTTGCCGGTCTCCGTGACGATCTGTCGCCATAGCACCATCGTCTCCAGCACGTTCGCCTTGTCGATAGACAGCACTTTCTTGCGGCGCCCCCGCGCCAGGCGAAACGCAAAATGCGCGACACGACGGATTTCGCGTTCCGTGTAGCGCATCGTGTTGACGCCCTCGCGCGTGCCCTCTTCGCCCGAGATGCCGCGCGGCTCGCCGAAATAGATGTCGCCGGTCAGCTCGCGCACGATGATGAGGTCGAGTCCTTCGACGCGCTCCGCCTTCAAGGGCGACGCGCCGATCAGTTCCGGAAACAGCTTCGCGGGGCGCAGATTGGCATAGAGGTCGAGCGCCTTGCGCAATTTCAGCAGGCCAAGACCGGGCCGCTTGCTGCGCGGCAAATGCTCGTATTTCGGTGCGCCGACCGCGCCCAGCAGCACGGCATCGGACGCCTTGGCCAGATCGAGCGTCGCCGGCGGCAGCGGATCGTCGGCGGCATCCACTCCGGCGCCGCCGATCGGCGCCTCGGTGAAGAGGCAGCGCAATCCATAGCGCTCCAACGCCTTCAGCACCTTCACCGCCTGCGGCACCACCTCCCGCCCGATGCCATCGCCCGGCAGCAGCGCAATCCGTTTTTCCATCCGGCGGCTCGTGACTCTTCAGACGTGGCCGAGCAGCGCCCGGCGGAATTGCGCCTTTTGTAGCACGCCGTCACGCAGGCGCGGGAAGGTCGCACCCATCTCGCTGCTGACCTTCAGCACGGCGAAGACCGGCCCCGGCGCGGCGCGGATCAGCGGCTTGGCTTCATCCAGCTCTGCCGCGTTCCTGATCGTGCGGGCGATGGCGAAACCACAGCCGCTGGCAACCGTCGCGATGTCGACCCCGCGGCCAGTATGCGTGGCCTGCATACCGGTTTCCGCGTAATGCTCGTTGTCGATCACCACGACCGCCAGATTGTCCGGTTTTTCCGCGCCGATCGTCGCCAGCGAGCCGAGGCTCATCAGCATCTCGCCATCGCCGACAAAAGCGATCACCCGCCGTTTCGGCTGCGATAGCGCTAGACCCAGCGCCACCATCGTCGCCTGCCCCATGGCCCCACCGAGTGGGAAGTCCTGCGCGAAATCCACCTGGATCGCGGCGACGTCGTAGGATGGCCCACCGAGGCTGGAGACAGTAAGGATATCGCCGCGATCCGCCAGGATCTGCTTCACCGCCGCGCGACGGTCAAGCTTGCCTGATTGCATCACACTTGTTTGGCTCATGAGCGCCTCACTTGAAGATCTTGGCGCCGATCAGGCGCTGGGACAGCAGGACGGCGATGGATTGCGAGGCGGAGAAAGCCATGCGCAAGGCGGCGCTGACCGTTTCCTCCGCTTCTTCCGCGCGCTCGACCCGCAGGCAGACCATGCCCATCGCCTCCAGCACCGGCTGCGTCGCTTGGCCCATCGCCATCTGCCAATTGTTCGCCTCGCCGAAATCGCCACGCATAGTGACGAAGGTCAGGAACGGGAACTGGCAGTTCTTGATCAGGGTCAGCCCGTTGATGCAATTGCCGACCCCACTCGACTGCATCAGCAGCGCGCTGCGCACACCGCCGAGCCAGGCGCCGGCCGCCATGCCGACGCCTTCTTGCTCTGTCGTCAGCGACACGGTGCGCATCCCGGAATCGTCGCTGCAATACTGGATGAGCTGTTTGTGGCCGCCATCCGGCACGTAGGAGATCTGCGTGACATTGGCATCCTTCAACAGCCGATAGATCGTGCGCGGCCATGCCGCCGCTTGCTGGTCGTCCGCCATTCTTCCCTCATTCCAGATGGCCCACACCGGGGCAGGCTCCTCACAAGTCGCCACCGCATCGGGCACTTTGGCGATGGTAACCAATTGCCCATTGATTGTATACATTAGTCGACTATAGAATACATTATCGGGTCGAATTTCCAAGGCACTCTGAATGAGGCTCGCTTTCATCGGATTCGGCGAGGCGGCGCAGGCCATGGCCCTCGGTTTCCGGGACGAGGCCAGCCTCACCTCGTTGTCGGCCTACGACATCCGCCTCCGCGACCCGGCCCAGGCGCCCGCCTTGCGGCAGA
>DASZQC010000209.1:0-9943 GCA_035549815.1 Dongiaceae bacterium | reverse complement strand
GAAGCTCGGCGTGCGCATGCCGAGCCAAGCCATCCAATAGGTGCCGTCGGAGGCGCGGTTGATGTTGTCGGGATAGCCCGGCATGTCCTTGATCACGCATTCGACCTGGCCTTTCTTCGGCCCGTCGAACCAGTAGCGATGGACCCGGCAGGCCCAGGATTCCGCCATGAACAGCGACATGCCGTCATGGGCGATGCACACGCCGTTGGCGTAGCGGTAGCGGTCGAGGATGGTCTCGGTCTTGCCGGTCTTCGGGTCGTAGCAGAGCAGGCGTCCGGTCGGGCGGCTCTCGATCGAATCCAGCGCCCATTCGTGCGCGTCATAGCGCGTGGTGGAATCGGTGAAGAAGATGCGGCCATCCGGCGCCACGTCGCAATCGTTCGGGTCGCGTAGCCGCGCATCGTCGACGATCGAGGTCCAGGAACGCTTGGTCTCTGCCGACAGCTTGGTCACCTGGCGGTCGGGCGAGATCGAATAAAGCCCCATCGCGCCAACGCAGGACAGCAGATTGCCCGCCTGGTCAAAGGCCAGACCCAGCGGGAAGCCGCCGGTATGAGCGAAGACCTCGGAGCGTTTGTAGTCGGGGGCGAAGAAGCGGATGATCTCGCCATGCCGCGTGCCGCAATAGAGATTGTCATCGCGGTCCAGTATGACGTCTTCTGGCCCTTCCAGCTCGTCGAGGCCGATATACTCTGTGTTCGACAGGCTGTTATCGAGCGCGTAAGGCGAGCTTGTGCCGGGCAGCGCCGATTGCGTCTCGCCCATCCGGTGATGGATCGGCGTCACATAGACCTCGTCCAGCACCTTGTGCCGGTTCTTCAGCCAGCGGATGTCGAGCACCACGGCGACCGCCAGCATGATGCCCAGCACCATCTGGTTGAAGCCGGTGCCGAAGCCGAGGCGGATCAGGCCGTTGGTCATCACCAGCACGATGATGGCGCCCATCACGCCCTTCATGATGGAGCCGCGCCCGCCGCCGAGCGAGTTGCCGCCCACCACCGCCGCCGTCAGCGCCAGGATCTCGAGCCCGGCGCCGGTTCCGGGTCCTGCGCCGCTGAGCCGGCAGGCGAACAGGAATCCGGCGATGCCGCAGCACAGGCCGGAGATCACGTAGGTCAGGAACACCGTGCGCTTGACCTGGATGCCTGAATTGAAGGCCGAGCGGCGCGATCCGCCGACGGCCAGGATGTGCCAGCCTGGCCGCGAACGGGTGATGGCGATGTGGGCGACGATGGCGATCACGATCGCCGTCAGCACCGCGATTGAGAATCCGAAGACCGTGCCGTCGCCGATGAAGTCCCAGATGTCGGACATCATCATCGAGGACTGAATGGCGGTGCCGTAATCGATCACCAGGATGTCGAAAACCGCGCGGCCGATGATGAAGGTGACCAGAGTGGTCAGAAAGGCGCGCATTCGCATATAGCCGACGAGATAGCCGTTGATCGCGCCGAAGGCTAGGCCGACGACCAGCGCCGCGCACAGGCACGCCCAGACCGGCAGGCCGAGAATGAAAAAGCCGCCGACCGAGGCGAAGCAGGCCAGCGCGAAGATCGAGCCGACCGAAAGGTCGATGCCGCCGCCCAGCATGACGATGGTGAGGCCGGTGACGACGATGGAGAACTCACCCAATTGGCGGGTGGAATCGGTCAGCGATTGCGGCTTGAAGAAGCCGTTGATGGCGGTGCCGAAGCCGACGACGGTGATGACCAGGGCCAGGAACGGGATGGCGTTGTCCGTCCACCTTTTGGTCAGGATCTCGCCGATCAAATGATCGGGAATCAGATTGTAGCGCAGGCGCGTCGCCCGCTCTCGCAAAGTCATCGTTCAGTCCGCCGAAAAGTCTGGCCGCCGGGAAAAGTAGGCCGAGAAACGGCCCGGGGTTGATCCCCGGGCCGTTCCGCCCGTTACGCGAAGTCGTTGGTTAGTTGGTCGCCTGCAGCGACTTCAAATCCCAGCAGGTGGCGGGAGTCAGGTCGGCCTTCGTCCACGCCTTTTCCAAAGTGTAGATGTAGGTCGAAGACGTGCCCGCCGGCTGGCCGCTCTGCAACAGGTACTTAATGATCGCGTTCATGTCGCGCGACTGGCCGGCCAGGTCGGTCATCACCACGGCACCGAAGGTGCCGTCGTTGATGTAGTTGCAGTCCACGGTCTCGCCGCCGCCGGTGGTGACGAGGAAGACCTTGTCCTGCAGCCCGGCATCGCGGATCGCCGCCGCCGCGCCCGTGGCGTCGCCGTCCCAGAAGTCGATGATGCCGCAGATGTCCGGGTTCTGCTGCAGCATGGTGGCGGTCACCGTGCGCGACGTGGTCGGATCCCAGTTGGAGAAGGGCTCCGCGACCACCTTGAAGTCCGGATACTTCTTCAGCACCTTCATGATGCCGTTGTACTGGAAGATGCTCGAGGCATTGGCGGCGTCGCCCTGCACCAGGCCGATCTTCTTCGACGAGCCCTCGCCGCAGCCCTTCACCACCGCCTCGGCCTCAAGCTGGCCCAGCATGTCCCAGTCGGAGCCGATGAAGGCGTCGGCCGGGAAGTTCATCGGGTTGTCGATGAGGATCACGTAGATGCCTTCGCTCTGCGCCCGCTTCAGGATCTTGGAGAAAGAGTTGAGGTCGGGCGAATGCACGACCAGCACGTTCGGCTTCGGGTCGGAGGCGATCACTTCGGTGATGGCCTGCGCCGCCGCCTCGGTGCTCCAGTTCGGGTCGCGGGTCTCGAACACGCCGCCCCAGCCCTCGACCTCGCGCTTCAGGTACGCCGCCCAGCCCTGCGCCAGGTCGAAGCCCATGGCCATCGGGATCAGCACGACGCGCTTGTCCTTCATCGCGGCGGCATAGGCCGCCGGGCCCGGATCTTCCTGCGCCGAGGCGACATTGCCCCAGGCCGCGGTGGCCAGCAGCGCCGCACCGGCGAGCGTGGCCATAATCTTGCGAAGCTTCATGATAGTCCCCTTTCCTTCCTGTCAGATGCCCTTGGTTTCAGTTCAGATCAGATATCGCCTTGCTGCGCCGTCTGCTCGTCGCGCGGATTGAGCAGCGAGTCGACGACGATGGCGATCAACAAAATCGTCGACTTGATCAGGTTCTGGTAAATGTTCGAGATGTCGATGATGGTCATGGCGTTCTGCATGATGCCGATCAGCAGCGCGCCGACGATGACGTTGCGCATGCTGCCCTTGCCGCCATTGAGGCCGATGCCGCCGATCACCACCACCAGGATGATGTCGTAGAGCAGCGTCGAATTGACGACGCGTACATTGATGCTGTGCAGGCTGGAGGCGGTGAGGATCCCGGCGCTGAACGCGATCAAAGCGGAGATCACGTAGCGCAGCATGATCATCGGCCTGACCGGAATGCCCATGTTGCGCGCCGCCAGGAAATTATCGCCCATCAAATAGACGTAGCGGCCCCACTTGGCGTAGCGCAGGAACAGGAACGCCAGGAAGGCGACGGCGGAGAAGAAGAACACCTCAACCGGAATGTCGGCGAAGCGGAAGCGACCGACCTCTTCGATCCAATGATTGGGCGGCACCGGCGTCGCGTCCTGCCCGATCAGTTGCGAGCGCGCGAAGCCGAACACGAAGGCGCTGCTGGCGAGCGTCGCGAAGATCGCCGGCACGTCGGCATAGGCGACCAGGAAGCCGTTGATCAGGCCGATGGCGATGACGCCGCCGATGGCGAGCGCCAGCGCCGTGTGGTCCGGCACGCCGTTGTTCAGCATCTGCAGATACCAGGCGACGGTCATGGCCATGATGGCGACCATCGACAAATCGATGCCGCGGCCGATGATCACGATGCCCATGCCGACGGCCAGGATGCCCAGCACGCTGACGCTGCGCACGATGGCAACCAGGTTGTCGGCGGTGAAGAACCCCGGCAGGCCGACTGCGGCGACGATGAACAGCACCGCCGCCAGGCCAAAGACGATCCGCTCCTGGCTGAAGTTCCGGTTGGCGAGAGATAGCTGCATCTGGTGCGCCCGAGCCCTGTCGTTCGATCTGCGGATCACGTCTGGCGGTGATCTCAATGAACATTATTAAAGTGATATTGCGCCGCGGCAAGAGCGCCTGCGCAGACAGGCCGGTCACCTGATCGAAGGGCGTAGGCGAAAACGATCAGAGATATGCGCGTCCGACTTCAAACCTATGGCACCACATCTTTGCGCTGGATGATTCCGCAAAAGGAATCATGGGCTTGCCCTCGGCTCGCCCATCGAAGCAATTGGTTCACTTGGTCCAGACGCTAGACGCCGGCAAAAGCACCGAACGGCACGATCTTGTTGCCCGCATCGTGGCCGATATCGGCGCGGCCCAGATAGGGGATGCCCGACGCCTCGCACCAATGGCGGACGACTTCCACCTCGGTCTGGCCGAAATCGGGGTCGTTCGCCGGAATGGCGCTGCAACGGCCGAGGCGGATGCCGGCGACGCGGCGCACCGCCGGATTGCTGGTGACGTGGAACAGCGACCGGTCGATCCGGTACATATATTCCGAGACCTCCTCCAGCATCAGCACATGGCCGGCCAGATCGGGCTGGAACGGTGTGCCGATCAACTGGCTGAAGGTCATCAGGTTGAAGGCCGCGACCTTGTCCGACGGGCGGATGGACGGCTCCAGCGTGTCGGCCGCGCGGCCCGCCAGATAGGATAGCGCCCGCAGGACCGCCGCCTCGCCACCATCGCGGTTGATGTCGGCCGGCATCGGGCCGTGCACGATCCCCGGGAATCCCCGGGCGTAGAGCCCGGCCAGCAGCACGCCCGCGTCGCTATATCCCAGATAGGTTTTGTTTCGCGCCGCATCCTGGAGCCGTGGCAAGGCCAAGCCGGCGACGCGGCCCGACCCGTAGCCGCCGCGGCCGAACCACAGGGCGTCGAAGGACGGGTCGTTGGCGACCGCCAGGAAAGCCTCGGCCCGTGCCGCATCGTCGCCGGCGAAATGGCCGGCCGAGAGGAAACAGTTCGGATGGAAATGGAGCTCGACGGCCGGTTGATGCCTGGCCGCCAGCGTCGTCACGCGCTCGGCCGTGGAGGGATCAAGCCGCGACGCGGTGGCGACGATTCCGACCCTGATCTTGCGCGTCATTCATCCCCGCTTAACTGCCGCCAGCCCATCTTAGGCCGGCCCACGAAAGCCTGACCCATATAGGCCAGGCCCATTTACCAGCGCGTTAAGCTGTGCGATTGAGGAATTGATGAGTTCGACTCCGAATCTGGCCCGACCATATTTCTTCTGCGGCATCGGCGGTAGCGGAATGTTGCCGCTGGCCCTGATCCTGCGCGCCAAGGGCGTTTCGGTCGAAGGCTCCGACCGGTCTTTGGATCAGGGCCGGACCAGCCAGAAATTCGATTTCCTGCGCGCCCGCGGCATCCGGCTGCACCCGCAGGACGGCAGCGGCCTGACCCGGGCGGAACAGATCCTGGTCACCTCCGCCGCGGTCGAGGACACGGTGCCCGACGTGCGCGCCGCCCGACGGCTGGGGGCGCCGGTGATGCGGCGGGCGGAACTGCTGGCGCAACTGTTCAACAGCGCGCGCGACAGCATCGCCGTTGGCGGCACGAGCGGCAAATCGACCACCACCGGCATGATCGGCTGGATCCTGCACGAGGCGGGTCGCGACCCGACCATCATGAACGGCGCCGTGATGAAGAATTTCGTGACCCCGGACATTCCCTTCGCCGGCTCGGTGGTCGGGCGGGGCGATGCCTTTGTCAGCGAGGTCGACTAAAGCGACGGCTCCATCGCCCTGTTCCATCCGCGCATCGCCGTGGTCAACAACATCTCGCTCGACCACAAGACGATGGAGGAACTGCGCGCCTTGTTCGGCGATTTCGTCGCCAAGGCCAAGGTCGCGGTGCTCAATTTCGACAATGAGGAAACCCGGAAACTGGCGCAGGCGCTGCCGGCCGATCGCGTCGCCAGCTACAGCCTGAGCGACCGGCAGGCACAGCTTTTGGCGCGCGACCTTGCGCCCACGGCGGAGGGCATCGCGTTCGAAGCGGTCGAGCCGGCCACCGGCGCCGGCGCCAAGATCCGCCTGCAATTGCCCGGCGCGCACAACGTCTCCAACGCGCTGGCGGCCTTGTGCGCCGCGCGCGCCTGCGGCATCGCCTTGCCGGAAGCGGCCAAGGCGCTCAACAGCTTCAGCGGCATCAAGCGGCGGTTCGAGCGCGTGGGCACGGCGAACGGCATTACCATCATCGACGATTTCGCCCACAATCCCGACAAGATCGCCGCCACGCTGACGACCCTGCGCAACGTGCCGGGCCGGCTGCTGGTGATGTTCCAGCCGCACGGCTTCCGTCCGCTACAGCTCATGCAGCAACCGCTGATCGCGTGCTTCGCCGAGAACATGCGCGAGCGCGATGTATTGGTGATGCCGGAGCCGGTCTATTACGGCGGCACGGTCACCCGCACGGTGACCAGCGGCGATATCGTGCGCGGGGTCGCGGCGAAGAATCGAACCGCACACGCACATTCGGATCGCGCGGCATGCGGCGATGAGCTCGTCGCCCTCGCGCGCCCCGGCGACTACATCGTCATCATGGGCGCCCGCGACGACACGCTGCCGGAATTCGCCGCCGATCTGCTGCGGCGCGTCGGCGAGATCGCCCTCGCGCGCGCCTGATTCAAAATTTCCAAAACGCACAGCCATCTGAATCGCCCCGGCGCAAGTTTCCGAAACGCACAATCATCTGAGCGGATAATCGGATCGACTATCGGCCGGACGACGTAGGCGCGTCCATTTTAGCGTCTCGTTAAACCCTCCAGCGCCCTCATGCCCACAGGCGGTCCATACGATCGCGCGTCCGAAATTTTCTGCGGACACAACAAGGGCAACATGCATGGAGCAAGTAATTAGATGAGTATTTTATACATTTCCCCGACCGGAGCCGGCCGCATGGATGGCTCCTCGATCGGAAATGCCGGCACGCTCGCCAGTCTCAACCAGTTCATCTCAATGGCCGGCGCGGGCGGCGAAGTGCTGATGCTGGCGGACCAGGGTGCCTATCAGCGCAACACGCAGCTCTCGATCACCTGCGGCGGTGACGAGGGCGCGCCGGTGACGATCCGCGGCATCGACAGCAGCGGCCACCCGATGGATGCGGAGATTCGCGGCGCCCGCGCCGAGAACTGGGCGCCCGGCAAGAGCACCGGCAGCGAGCTGTTCCGCCTGCTGTCCGGCGCCGACAATCTGGTGTTCGAGGACATGAACATCGGCAATGTCGGCAACGGCGCGTTCCGCATCGCGGCGGATATCCAGAACCTCACCATCCGCGATGTCGACGCGACCAATGTGGGGCGTTTCGTCGAGAACTACGTCTCCGGTACGGCCACCACCGCCAGCGTCGACGGCCTTACCATCCAGAATGTCGATATAGCGGGCTACTCCACCAACGCCGTCCGCCTGCAATACGATTCCCACGACATCGTCATCCAGAACGTAACCGGCGACAGCCAGCGCCAGAACGGCGGGCTGTACGTCTCCGGAATCCTGATGGCCGGCACGGTGCATGACGTCCTGCTGTCCCAAGTGGAGATGCGCAACAGCTTCGGGCGGGGCAGCTCCACCGACTACTGGAACGGCGACGGCTTCACCACCGAGCGCGGAGTCTACAACGTACGCTTCGAGGATACGGTCGCCTCGGGCAACACCGATGCCGGCTACGACTTGAAGTCCGCCAATACCACGCTGGTGCGCGCCCTGGCGGAAGGCAACAACGAGAATTACCGCCTGTGGACCGATTCCATCACCATGACCGACAGCACCAGCCGCGATCCGTTCCACTATGGCGGCGTCGGCTCGCTGTCGCATGTGTGGCTCGCCAGCGGCGCAGTCGTCACGCTCGATCATTTCGAGTTCTCGGACAGCATCACGCCCCAAGTCTTGTTCAATCTCGGTCAAAGCGGCGCCACCTTGCGCCTCATCGATACGGTGGTGCCGCCGGAATATGAGGAGCTGATCAAGGCCTATAAGGATTCCCAGATCATCTTCCTGCATACGCCGAGCGATATCTCGGTGAGCGGCGCCTCGGTCGCGGAGAATTCGGCCGGCGGCACATTGGTCGGCACACTGAGCGTCAGCGATGCCGATGCCGGCGACAGCCACAGCTTCGCCTTCGCCGGCGGCGGCCATCCCCTGTTCGAGATCGACGGCAACCAGATCCTGGTGAAGGCCGGCGCAATCCTCGATTACGAAGCCAACCGCACGCATGCGGTCTCGATCACGGCGACCGATTCCGCCGGCCTGCAGGTCACCCGCGACTTCGCCATCAATCTCACCGACGTGCTGGACAGCGCCACCTCCGGCGCCGACACGTTGGTCGGAATTGGCGGCAAGCTGCTCGGCGGGCTCGGCAACGACACTTACATTGTCACCCACGCCACCGACACTGTGGTGGAACTCGCCGGTCAAGGCACCGACACGGTGAAGACCTCGCTGTCCAGCTATACGCTCGGCGCCAACCTGGAGAACCTGGTCTATACCGGACACGGCAATTTTACCGGCACCGGCAATGCGGCCGCCAACCAGATCACCGGCGGCGACGGCGCGGATACCCTGCGCGGCGGCAACGGCAATGATGTGATCGACGGCGGCGCCGGCAGCGACACGATCTATGGCGATGCCAATCGCGATCAGATCCATGGCGGTGCCGGCAACGACATCATCCGCGCCGGCACCTTCGACGACAAGGTCTGGGGCGATGACGGCAATGACCAGTTGTTCGGCGATGACGGCAACGACGCGCTCAATGGCGGCGCCGGCAACGACATCCTGACCGGCGGAAAGAGCAGCGACCTCCTGGTCGGCGGCGGCGGAGCCGACACCTACAGGTTCGGCGAGGGCGACGGCGTGGACCGGATCGACAACCGCGACGCCGACGGCGCGCCGGACAAGCTCCAGCTCGCCGCCGGCGTGTTCGTCGACGAGGTCTGGCTGTCGCAGCAGGGCGATGATCTGGTCGCCAGCCTGCTGGGCAGCCCGGACCAGATCATCTTCGAAAGCTGGTTCAGCGGCGGCCAGGTCGACCGGCTGGAACTGGCGGACGGCACGCACCTGGACGCTGCGGGTGTGGTCGATCTGCTGTCCGCCATGTCGAGCATCGGCGCGCCGCCGATGAGCCTGGACGCCCTGACCCCGGCGCAGCACGACGCGGTTCTGGCCGCCATGTCCGAGGCGTGGAGTTGATAGGAAGCTAGTTCGCCCGCGGGGGTCCGAATTGAGGTCCAGCCGGATCGTTCCGGCCGATCAAGCGTTGTTCCTGCATGGCAAAGGCGGGCGATGTGCGGATCGGCGTATCGGGCTGGCGCTACGGCCCCTGGCGCGGCGTCTTCTATCCGGCAGGGTTGCGGCAGAAGGACGAACTGACCTTCCTGGCCAACCAGTTCCCGACTGTCGAGATCAATGGAACGTTCTATGGCCTGCAACGGCCGGCGAATTTTCAAGCGTGGCTTGATCAGACGCCGGCCGATTTTCTCTTTGCGGTAAAGGGATCGCGTTACATCACCCACATGCTGCGGCTGACCAGGATCGAGAAACCCCTGGCGAACTTCCTGGCCAGCGGCGTGCTGGCGCTGGGCAGGAAACTCGGGCCGATCCTCTGGCAATTCCCACCGAGCTTCCGTTGCAATCTCGACAAGTTCGAAGCCTTCTTCTCCGCGTTGCCCTGCGACACCGAAGCAGCAGCACGCCTGGCCCGCAGGCATGACGCTCGTGTCAGCGGCCGCTCCTTCCTGCGGCCGGGCCCTGAGCGCAAGCTCCGTCACGCGGTGGAAATCCGGCATGACAGTTTCACCGATCAGGCTTTTATCAAGCTGCTGCGCAAATACAGGATTGGTCTTGTCGTTGCCGATACCGTCGAGTGGCCGCTGCTCATGGATGTGACCAGCGACTTTGTCTATTGTCGCCTGCATGGCTCCGAAGAGCTGTACGCAAGCGGCTA
>DASZQC010000208.1:0-6265 GCA_035549815.1 Dongiaceae bacterium | reverse complement strand
TAGCTCGGGGCGGTAAATTTTTTTGGGGCGACTGTCGGACCCGATCTGTCCTATTCGTCCTAGGGACAGATCGGGAGTTCAGGCATGCTCTACGCGATCCTTTGCTACAATTCCGAAGACATCGTCAGTTCCTGGAGCAAGGAGGAGGAAGCGGCCGTCATGGCGCGCCTCATCAAGGTCCAGGAGCGGATCGACAAGCAGGGACGGCTGGGCCCGGTCGCCCGGCTGCTGCCGACCACGGCGGCGACCACCCTGCGCAAGACCCGCGACGAGCCGCTGGTGGTCGACGGGCCCTTTGCCGAGACCAAGGAGCAGTTGCTCGGCTTCTACATCATCGAGTGCGAGACGCTGGAACAGGCGATCGCGGACGCCAAGGAGCTGCTGCACGCCAATGCCGGGGTCGGCGGCTACGAGATCCGGCCCCTGCTCGTGTTCCGCCCCGGTTCGAAAGATCTGGGAGGCGAGGTGGCGTGACCGACATCGCGTGGATCGATGCGGCGTTGATCGCGGCCCGGCCCCAGGCGGTCGGCGCGCTGCTGCGTTATTTCCGCGACCTGGATACCGCCGAGGAAGCATTCCAGAACGCCTGCCTGCGCGCGCTGAAGAACTGGCCGCAGAACGGCGCGCCGCGCGATCCCGCCGCCTGGCTGATCATGGTCGGGCGCAACAGCGGCATCGACGCGGCGCGGCGGCAGAAGAAGCAGGCGCCGCTGCCGGACGAAGAGCTCATCTCCGACACCGGGGACGCCGAGGCTTCCATCGCCGAGCGCCTGGATGGCGAGCAATATCGCGACGACGTGCTGCGCCTGCTATTCATCTGCTGCCATCCGGGATTGCCGGCGGCGCAGCAGATCGCCGTGGCGCTGCGCATCGTCAGTGGCCTGACCGTCAAGCAGATCGCGCGCGCCTTCCTGGTCAGCGACAGCGCCATGGAGCAGCGCATCACCCGCGCCAAGGCGCGCATCGCCCAGGCCGACGAGCCGTTCGAGGCGCCCGACGCCATCGCGCGCGCCGAACGGCTCGCCGCCGTCGCGGCCATGATCTATCTGGTCTTCAACGAAGGCTATTCGGCGAGCGGCGACACGATCGCGGAGCGCGCGCCACTTTGCCAGGAAGCGATCCGCCTCGCCCGCCTGCTGCTGCGCATGTTCCCGACCGAGCCGGAGATCATGGGCCTGACCGCGCTGATGCTGCTGCAGGCCTCGCGCGCGAAAGCGCGCTTCGACGCGCAGGGCGGCATCATCCTGCTGGAAGACCAGGATCGCAGCCTGTGGGACCAGCCGATGATCGCCGAAGGGCTGGCGCTGATCGACAAGGCGATGCGGCACCAGCGCCCCGGCGCGTATCTGGTTCAGGCAGCCATCGCGGCGCTGCACGCCCGCGCGGCGCGGCCGGAGGATACCGACTGGGCGCAGATCGACCTGCTCTATGCCCATCTGGAACGGCTGCAGCCTTCTCCGGTGGTGACCCTGAACCGCGCCGTCGCCGTCAGCAAGGCACAGGGGCCGGCAGCGGCGTTGGAGATGATCGAGCCGCTGGCCGCGAAGCTATCCGGCTATTTCTATTTTTTCGGCGTGAAAGGCGGCCTGCTGCTGCAGCTCGGTCGCGCTGCCGAGGCGCGGATCGCCTTCAACCAAGCCATTGCGTTGGCCAATAGCGCCGCCGAGGCTGCGCATATTCGCGCTCAGTTGGACCGCATTTCCGCCGATGCCACGACGCACGACGGGACGCACGCCTGAAATTTTTTTGTGGGATGTTGTCGGATCGAGCGACAGCCGCGCGTCCTTGGATCGAGAGCCATAAAGGAGCATGAAATGACGACCCCTACCGCCAACAACGACCTGGTCCTGACCCGCGTGATGGACGTGCCGCGCGAGAAGCTGTTCCGCGCCTGGACCGAGCCCGCGCTGATGAAGCAATGGTTCGCGCCCAAGCCCTGGACCATCTCCCACGTCGAGACCGACCCGCGCCCCGGCGGCGCCAGCAGGTTCACCATGCGCAGCCCGGACGGCCAGGACTATCCGAACGACGGCGTTTATCTCGAGGTGGTGAAGAACGAGAAGATCGTCTTCACCGACGCCTACACCGCGGGCTGGGCGCCATCGGCCAAGCCGTTCTTCACCGCCATCGTCACCTTCGAGGACCTGGGCGGCGGCAAGACGAAATATACGGCCACCGCCCGTCACTGGCGGGCCGAAGACCGCGAAGCGCACGAGAAGATGGACTTCCACGAAGGCTGGGGCCAATGCGCCGACCAGCTCGAGGCGTTGGCGAAGACGCTTTGAGTTGGACGGCTTCTTTCCAAGCCCAAACAAGGCACGTCATGGTCATGCTCGGCACGACCATCTACGAGTACTGGCGCAATAGTCTGTCCAGACACGATGTGTCCGCGGCAAGACCTGATTTGTAGCAGTCAAACTCGTGGATGGTCGCACCAAGTCCGACCATGACGATGAAGTTGCAAGGCTCCTAAGCTCGCTTGCGCTTCGGCCCCTCTTCCGCCGCGAGATCGTGGATGCGACGCAGGTCTTTTAAGAACGCCTGGTAGGCTTCCTGTTTCGATGCCGCATCCGGGATGCGCAACAGATACGAAGGATGCACGGTGACGTAGCCGTGGAATCCCTCGAACTCCATCGCGCCGCGTGACTTGCCGATGGGCTGTGCCTTGCCCGCCAGCGCAGCCAGGGCCGTCGCGCCCAGCGCGACGACGAGGCGCGGATGCACGAATTCCAGCTCTTTCATCAGCCACCAGCGATAATGCTTCACCTCGCCCATGTTGGGCTTCTGGTGGATGCGCTTCTTGCCGCGGCGCTCGAACTTGAAATGCTTCACCGCGTTGGTGACGTAGCTCTTCTTGCGCTCAATGCCGGCCTCCGCCATGGCACGGGTCAAAAGCTGTCCGGCCGGTCCGACGAAGGGGCGGCCTTCCCGGTCCTCCTGATCGCCCGGCTGCTCGCCGACAAAGGCGATCTCGGCGCCGATCGGTCCCTCGCCGAGCACCGCCCGCGTCGCGCCGGGCACCAGCGGCGCCGAGCTGGCGATCAGGGCATTGAGCTCGGCCAGGCTTTTCGGCTCCTCGGCCGCCCTCACGGCGATGGCTTTTTCGGTTGTGCGCTTGATCGGCACGGCAGCCTCTCGGTTCCTCTGCGAGAAGAACGACGCGGCGCGGGCTAGAGTTCCGCTCCCCCACCGCGCCGGGCCAGTAAATCAAAGGGAGCGGTCAAGGGCCAGGCCGAGAGCGCCGCAGGCATCCAGAGCGGCCAACGGCCGATATGGGCATGCCTGCTGCGGCCGATCAGGCTTCTGATCAAGACCAGGTCATGCACCACCCAGGTGACGGGCTTCACCGGGATCGTCGGGATGCGGCTTCGCTGATAGGCGAGCGTGACATGCGGTGCGAAATCAGGGCCTGGCGGCAGCTCCATGCCGGCAAGCTGCATCTCGGCCCAGATCGCCTTGCGCAGCGTGAGGAAGCCGTCGGCCGGCCGGCTGCTCGTCAGGACGATGGCGCGGCCATAGGTTCCGTTGAACCCCTGCAAGCGATCGAAGGTCGCCGGAAAGGCTGGAACTTCGACCCGCGACCCGATCAGGGCCGCCTGCTTGATCAGTGCATCGGGAATGCGGTCGTAGCGACCGAGGGATTGAATAGATAAATGCAGGCAATCATCCCGCACCGGACGAAATCCGAAATCCAGCAGGCGGGATGCGGACGCAAACGAGGATCGCATCCGCGCTTTGACGCCGTCGACGACATTGACCGCCAGGAAGAGATTTTCCATCGGTTCCTCCCGCTTCCAAGCGCGCGCAAACTATGCCGCGCCGAGGTCAGGGGGAGTCAGGAGACCGACCCATGCATCGATATCAACGCAAGGCCGGCGGCGGGACAAAGCCGCCGAATTCGCGCTCGACCAGGCGGGCAAACTGCAGGGTCGTGCGGTCTTCCAGATAGGGCCCGATGATCTGCATGCCGATCGGCAACCCTTCGGGGCTGAGGCCAATCGGCATCGCCGTCGCTGGCTGGCCGGTGACATTCGCGAGGCCGGCCCAGATGCCTTGCAGGCCGTAGGGCAAGACCTTGCCATCGACGACGATCTCGCGCTGCATCATCGGGCGATGATCGTGCGGGAAGGCGACGTTCGGCATCACCGGACAGAGCACGACGTCATAGGCCTGGAAGAAGGCACGCCATTGGCCGGCGATGGCGGCACGCCGGCGGTCGGCCCGGATCCAGTCGCGATGGCTCAGGGTCAGGCCGCGCATGTGAGCGGCCTGGATCGCCGGCGCTTCGGGCGGCAGCGCATCCACGGCCGCACGAGCCCCCTTATACTCGGCGTCTGGCATGTCGGCGCCGACGAAGGACATCAGGAGCTCGGTGAAAGTGGCGGCGATCTGCGCCAAGTCGGGCAGAAGCGGGCTGGACCGATCGACTATGCAGCCGGCTTTCTCCAATTTGCGCGCCAAGTCGCCGAACGCCGCTCTGATGGCCGGATCGGTCGGCACCAGCGGATGCGCATCCAGCAGCAGCACGCGGAAATCCGCCAGCCGCGCGTGGCGCGCCGGCGGCAGGTCCAGCCGGTAACCGACGGCCTCGCGCTGGTCCGGCCCGGCCACGATATCGAGCACAAGGCTGAGATCGCCGGCGGACCGCGCCATCGGGCCGACGACGGCGAGATCGACCGGCGCGGATACCGCGACCTGCGGGGACCCCGGTGGCGACATGTTGCGCATGGGCACGATGCCATGGGTCGGCTTGTGCGCGAAGACGCCGCAACAATGCGCCGGCACGCGCAACGATCCGCCGAGGTCGGAGCCGAATTCCAGCGGCACGAAGCCCGCCGCCAGCGCCGCGGCGCCGCCACCCGAAGAACCACCCGGCGTGCGCGTCACGTCCCAGGGATTGTTGGTGATGCCATAGATAGGGTTGTAGCTCTGCCAATCCATCAGCATGGTCGGCACGTTGGTCTTGCCCAGGATGATGGCGCCTGCCGCTTTCAGCCGCGCGACGGCGACGCTGTCGAAATCGACGCGGTTGCCTTCGGTGCCGGCAATGCCCCAGGTGGTGACGAGGCCGGCGACGTTGAAGCATTCCTTCACCGTCATGGATAGGCCGAGCAGCGGGCGATCCTCGCCGCGCGCAATCGCGGCATCGGCATCCTTGGCCGCGGTCCGCGCGCGGTCGAAGTCGCGCACCACCACGGCATTGAACTTGCCATCCAGCGCCTCGATGCGGGCGATCGCCTGATCGGACAACTCGACGGCGGAGACTTTGCGCGATTGCAACGCCGCGCGGAGAACGTCGAGGGATTGATAGGTCACGCTGTCAGGCTCCCTGTGTGAAAAGGCCGTAGTCACGATCTTCGGACGCGATCACCGCCGGATCTGACTAGCATTTCACGCTGGCAGAGTCTTGATAGGGCTTGCTGTGGATGGCTAGGTATTGCCGGCTACGAATTGCCCGTCGCTCCAGGTCACGCGTTGCATGTCAGACGTCGGCTTGCCGAGGTCGATCAGTGCCAATCCATCCGGAAAGACAGCCCCACGTTGCGGAGCGTGGTTGCGGGCGCGGAGCGATAGTTCGGACGACAAGGGGTCGAGCCCGCGGACGCGCGCCGGCTGTTGCTGCTGGAAGAAGTGCTGCACGACCGCCGTCGCGACAGACTCCTCGATGGCGAAGCGGAGTTGGGACGCCTGATCTCCGAAACGTGGCGAGAGGTCGGGAGAGCCGGTCAGCCAGGAGCGATCGAGCCAGCGGAACCGGAACAGGGGCATAACATTCTCAATTCTCCCGTCGCGCAGCTGCTTCCCAAGCGCCTGCCCCAGTGCCAAATGGAATGCGGTCGCATAGTTATGCCGCTGGAGGATTGTGAGGGACCCGCTGTCATCGCCGCCGCGTCCTACGCCGACACCGGTCGCGGGAACCTCGGTGTGATGCACCAGCATTTCCGCCTTGGTTGGAGATGTCATCCATGCGCCGATGCAATAGCCGTGGGTCGCCGTGGCATTGCCGACTGTGTAGCCCAGGTGAGATTCGACCTGATCGCGATAGGCTGTGTCGAGGACTGGGTTGAAGGCGGGCGCGCTGGGACAGCTGCGTTTGCGTGTACCTTTGGATTCAACGAGCGCGGTGCCATGGATCGGCGAGGCAAAGACAAAATCGGGCATCTTGCTGGCGGCCGGATTGCCCCCGCCCAGATTCTCGAAATGATCCGACCACGTGTAGCCATCGCGGACCATCGCCAGGTAGGTCAGGCCCGTGGCGACGGTC
>DASZQC010000207.1:0-4149 GCA_035549815.1 Dongiaceae bacterium | reverse complement strand
CCGGGGGTCATGACGCGCCCTCCGGGCGGTTCGGATGACAGATGTCAGATATCAGAGGACAGATTCCAGCGTACATTTCTTCTGACATCCGACATCTGTCATCTGACATCTGCCTACATGTTCTGCCGGTAGTTCGGCGCTTCGCGGGTGATCTGCACGTCGTGGACGTGGCTCTCCTTGAGGCCGGCAGTGGTGATGCGGACGAAGCGGCACTTGGTCTGCATGTCGGGCACGGTCGCGTTGCCGGTGTAGCCCATGGCCGAGCGCAGGCCGCCGACGAGCTGATAGATGACGGTGCCGGCCGGGCCTTTGTACGGAACGCGGCCCTCGATGCCTTCCGGCACCAGCTTCAACTGGTCGTTGACCTCTTCCTGGAAGTAGCGGTCGGCGGAGCCGCGCGCCATGGCGCCCAGCGAGCCCATGCCGCGATAGGATTTGTAGGAGCGGCCGTTATAGAGGAACACCTCGCCCGGGCTTTCGTCGGTGCCGGCCAGCAGCGAGCCCACCATGACGCAATCCGCGCCCGCGGCGATCGCCTTGGCGAAATCGCCGGAATATTTGATGCCGCCATCGGCGATCACCGGCACGCCGGCGCGATGTGCGGCTTCGACCGCGTCGACCACCGCAGTCAATTGCGGCACGCCGACGCCGGCCACCACGCGCGTGGTGCAGATGGAGCCCGGGCCGATGCCGACCTTTACCGCGTCGGCGCCGGCATCGATCAATGCCTGGGCGCCATCGCGGGTGGCGATGTTGCCGGCCACCACCTGGCAATCGTTGGACAGGCGCTTCACCGCGCCGACCGCGCCGATCACGCCCTTGGAATGGCCGTGCGCGGTGTCGATGACGATGACGTCGACGCCGGCATCGAGCAGGGCTTCGGCGCGGCGCAATCCATCCTCGCCGACGCCGGTCGCGGCGGCGACACGCAAGCGGCCATTCTCATCCTTGCAGGCGTTGGGATAGGCCTGGGCCTTTTCCATGTCCTTGACGGTGATGAGGCCGATGCAGCGATAGGCGTCATCGACGACCAGCAGCTTCTCGATGCGATATTGATGCAGCAGGCGTCGCGCCTCTTCATGCCCGATGCCCGGCTTTGCCGTCACCAGCTTGTCCTTGGTCATCAGGCTGGCGACCTTCTCGCTGAGATTGGTCGCGAAACGCACGTCGCGGTTGGTGAGGATGCCAACCAGCTTGCCGTTGCCGCGCTCGACCACCGGAATGCCGGAGATGCCATGCCCCTTCATCAGGTTGAGCGCGTCTTCCAGCGTCTGGTCGGGATGGATGGTGAGCGGGTTCACCACCATGCCGCTTTCGAAGCGCTTCACCTTGCGCACTTCCTCGGCCTGGCGGGCGATGTCGAGATTCTTGTGGATGACGCCCATGCCGCCATGCTGCGCCATGCAGATCGCCATGCGCGCCTCGGTCACCGTGTCCATGGCGGAGGACATCAGCGGAATGTTGAGGGCGATGCGCCGGGTGAGGCGCGATCTGGTGTCGGCCTGGGCGGGTAGCACCGCGGAGGCGCCGGGCTCCAGGAGCACGTCGTCGAATGTGAAAGCGTCGCGGATTTGCATGCCAACCCTCGGTTTGTTGGGCGGCCCTATATATAGGAGAAAGGGCCGGGCTGAGTTGGCGCGCCATCATACAGAGGACGGGCCCTGTAACAAGGTGATTCGCGGGAAAATCGCGCGGGTCCGATATGCGCCGGGCGCACTGGACAGGCGGGCGGAAAAGCCCGATTTAGGGGCGTTTGCGCGCCCTCACCGTGGCGCCGCCAAGCCCCTCATCAGCCCCTGAATCCCAGGGCCACTACGTAGATTTCCGCCGAATCGCTGCGGCTGGCCGGCGGTTTCACGTGCTTGACCTCGGCGAAATCGCGCTTCAACAGCTTCAGCAGCTCGCCGGTCGCCCCGCCCTGCAGCACCTTGGCGACAAAGGCCCCGTGCGGCTTCAGGACATCCTTGGCGAAATCATAGGCGGCCTCGGCCAGGGCCATGATCTTCAGATGGTCGGTCTGGGAATGGCCGGTGGCGGAGGCCGCCATGTCGCTCAATACCAGGTCGGCAGGGCCGTCGAGCAGCTTCTTCAAGACGTCGGGCGCGCTGTCATCCATGAAATCGAGCTGGATCAAATCGGCCCCGGGGATGGCGTCCATCTGCAGCAGATCGATGCCGACCACATGGCCCTTCTCGCCCACGCGATCCACCGCCACCTGGGTCCAGCCGCCGGGTGCAGCACCCAGATCGACTACCTTGGCGCCCGGCTTCAGCAGATGGAATTTCTCGTCGAGCTGCAGCAGCTTGAAAGCTGCGCGCGAGCGATAGCCCTGCTTCTTCGCTTCGCTGACATAGGGATCATTGAGCTGGCGTTCCAGCCAGCGCGTGGACGACACGCTGCGCTTGCCGGCGGTCTTCACGCGCACGGTGAGGCCGCGCCCGCTCGGCATGGTGATGCGATCGCGGCCTCCACGATTGCCGCCGCGTCCGCCGCCCCGCCCGCTGCGCTGGCTCATGCGCCGTTCCCCCCAGAGCGTAAATGACCCTGATAGACGCTGTCGGGCGCGGTACCGGTCATCAGGCTCATCAGGATGCCTTCGCGCACACCGCGGTCGGCGACGCGCAAGCGGCCGATCGGCCATTGCCGGCAGATGGCCGACAGGATGGCGCAACCGGCGACGACGAGATCGGCGCGCTCGGTGCCGATGCAGGGGTTGGTCGCCCGCTCCAGGCAGGTCTGCGCGGCCAGACGGCGGCTGATGCGGTCGACATCACCGAAATCCAGGAACGAGCCGTCGACGACGGAGCGGTCATAGCGCGGCAATTCCATGCGGATGCCGGCCAGCGTGGTGACGGTGCCCGACGTGCCGAGCAGTTGCACCTGCGTGCGCGCGATATGGCGATGCGCGCCGATCGCCTGGGCGAAGGGCGCCAGATTGTCCTGCACCTCTTCCACCATGCGCTCGTAGAAGCTCGCGCAATCTTCGCCCGCCGGCGCCTCGGCGCCGAAATGCTCCGACAAGGTGACGACGCCGATCGGCATCGAATGCCAGGCGATGATGCGCGGATGCCGGCCGGGCTCCAATTGCAGCCAGCCGAGTTCGGTCGAGCCGCCGCCGATATCGAACACGATGGCGAAGGGCACGCTGCGGTCGAGCAGCGGCATGCAGCCGGAGAAGGCGAGCTTGGCCTCTTCGGAGGTGCTGATGATCTCCAGCGCGATGCCGGTCTCGGCGCGGCTGCGCTCCAGGAAGCCCAATCCGTTGACGGCGCGGCGGCAGGCCTCGGTCGCGACCGAGCGCACCAGGGAGACGCCGCGGCGCTGCATCTTGGCGGAGCAGACCTTGAGGGCTTCGATGGTGCGGTCCATGGCGGCGGCGGTCAGCTCGCCAGACTGCGACACGCCCTCGCCCAGGCGGACGATGCGCGAAAAGGCATCAATGACCTGGAACCCGGATGCGCCCTGCCGCGCAATAAGAAGGCGGCAATTGTTGGTTCCCAGATCAAGGGCCGCCATGACTTGCCCGGGTCTGGCGGCGCGCGCCCTGGCGCGTGCCTCAGCCCCGTCGGCGGGGGTTCGATCCAGCACTCTCAGCTCCCGACCGGCTGCGCCAAACCCTTGATCCAGCTTGAAAATACCACAATCAAGGGCGTCGCGCCGGCACTTCGCGAACCACTTTACAGGCAGATGGCGGCAAAGTTAAGCCGGGCGGCCGGGACTGGCCCGCCAGCCCCGGCGGAGGCCGCAGGGCGCAGGGCAAATCCGGGTTGATTGCGACGGCTTCGCGCACTACATTCCGCGCCGCTCAGGCAGGCCATGGAGGCCGCCGGCGCAGATCCTTCCTGCTGGGGGATCGTCTAACGGTAGGACAGCGGACTCTGACTCCGCCAGTCTAGGTTCGAATCCTAGTCCCCCAGCCAAACCTCGTTTCTGGCCGATTCCGCACCCTGAGTGGCTTCGACACGTGCGGCGGTATCGACAGTTTCCATCAATAGATCAAAAGGTTCCTTGAACTTGACGGCGAGCTTGCCCTGCGCCCAGGTCGAGTTCGAAAGCAGGAAATTCAGCAGGCTTCGCTTCTCTTTTGCGGGCTGCCTAGCGAACAGGTGGTGGGCGTTCTGGCCCAGATTGAGGATCTGGACGCCCTGG
>DASZQC010000206.1:0-6411 GCA_035549815.1 Dongiaceae bacterium | reverse complement strand
TCAACGGACCGCGCTACATCTCGGCCGCCGCGACCCTGACCGGGCGGCAGGCGATGGTCGCTTTGTCGGAGGCGGGCGAGGTCCTTTACGATTTAAACCTGCTCGATCGCGGCCATGGCCTGGCGGCGCGGCCGGGCGGGTCCGAGGCGGTCTGCTTCGGCCGCCGCCCGGGAACCTTCGCCCTGGTCTTCGACCTGGCGACCGGTGACGAGATTGCGACCCTGACGCCGCCCGCCGCCGATCGGCACTTTTCGGGTCACGGAATCTATTCGGTCGATGGCCGCTTCCTGCTGCTGACCGAGAACGATATGAGTGCCAGGCGCGGCGTCATCGCCGTCTACGATGCGACGGTGTCCTATGCGCGGGTGCGCGAATTCCGGACCGGCGGCATCGGGCCGCATGATCTGCGCCTGATGCCGGATGGCGAAACCCTGGTGGTCGCCAATGGCGGCTTCGACGCGCGCCATGACGAAATGACGGAGGCCGAGGCCGCCGATATCCGCTCCGACCTCGCTTACCTCGACTGGCGCAGCGGCGAGATGCGCGAGCAAGTGAAGCTCGATCCCATCTGGTCGCGCATGACCATCCGTCACTTGGCGATCACCGCCGACGGCCGCGTCGCCGCGGCCTTGCAGGATTCCGCCGAGGTGCCGGATCTCGATGCGCCCCTCGGCTTCCTGCACAAGCCGGGCGAGGAGATTGCCTGGATGGAGACGCCGCAGGGCGGCTGGGGCCGGTTCCGCGGCTATTGCGGCAGCGCCGCCGTCGATCTCGGCGGCGGCCTCGTCGCCATGAGTTCGCCGCGCGGCAATTGCGTCGGCCTGTGGGACGCGGCCACCGGTGCCTTCGCCGGTATCGCGGCGGTGCATGACGGCTGCGGCATCTCCGCGACCGACGGCGCCGATCATCTGCTGGTGTCGAGCGGCGGCGGCGAGCTGTTCACCCTGGCGCGCGGCAGCGACGCTGCGGCGCATTTCGGCCCCGCCGAGCCCAGCGAGTTCCGCTTCGACAATCACCTGGTGCGGATCGCGGGCTGATCAGATCGGCTCGATCTCGACCGGCGTCGGCTTGCGCACGCCATAGAGCACGTAAAGCCCGGCGGCGATGATCAGGGCCGCGCCGACGAAGGTGAAGCGGTCGGGGATCTCGCCCCAGAAATACCACCCGCCCAGCGCCGCCCAGATGATCGCCGTATATTCGAACGAGGTGACGAAGTTCGCCTCCGCCAGGCGATAGGCCTGGGTCAGCAGCACCATGCCGGCCGAGGCGATCGGCCCGCAGGCCGCCAGCATCCACAGATGTTCGGTCGTCGGCCAGGTCCAGGCACGGAACAGGAAATCCAGGCTGGGATCGCTGCTGTCGGCATATAGGCCGCCGCCGACGATCAGCGCCACGATCCCGGCGGCGAGGAAGAACATCAGGTTCTGGTAGAACGACATCACGGCGGCGGATTCGGTCACGCCCATGCGCCGCGCCATCAATTGCGCCGTGCCGTAGGTGAGGGCGGAGGCGACCGGCAGCAGGGCGGCGACGTCGAAGGACGCGGTGAACGGCCGCACCATGACCAGCACACCGACGAAGCCCACGATGGTGGCGACCCAGCGTCTCGGCTCGACCTTTTCGCCCAGCAGCGGTCCGGCCAGGGCCACCACGAACAATGGCGTCGTGAACCACAGCGCGATCACCTGCGCCAGCGGCATGGCGGGAAAGGCCAGGTAATAGGTCGTGTAGGATACCACCAGGATCAAGCCGCGCAGCGCCAGCCAGCGCATCTGCGGCGAGGCGATGTCGCGCAGGCTACCCTGCAGGCGCACCAGGATCAGCATGATCGGCAACGCCACGACGCAGCGGATGATGATCGCCTCATGCACCGGATAGAGGTTGCTGATCGCCTTGATGATCCAGTCCTGCCAGGCAAAGACCAAGACGCCCAGGCACAAGGTCATAGCCGCCAGGACCGGATGCTGGGCGGTGGAACCGCCAGCCCGCGGCGCAGTTGAATTGGTCACGACGCCCCCCTCGACGCTCAATATTCCTACTCTTGCCAGCAATTCGGGCGGCCAGCAATTACGCATTCGACCGGATGGACCCGGCGGAACGCAGGCGGCTCAACCCCTTGCGCTGCACCGCAGCGACGGGCCACTCTAGCGCCCGCCTTCGTCACAGATTGCATCAGAGATTTAACATCGTGACCCTGCTTTCCCCCGAACAACTGTTCAATCGCTGCGATCCGGCCAGCCTGCCGGGCGACACCACCGACGACCTGGAAGATCTGCCCGGCCTGATCGGGCAGGAGCGCGCCATCGAGGCGGTCGCCTTCGGCATCGGCATCAAGCGGCAGGGCTACAACCTCTTTGCGCTGGGCGTCAGCGGCACCGGCAAGCATTCGGTCATCGCCGACTATCTGCGCCGCCAGGCGGGGCGCCAGGCAACACCGGACGATTGGTGCTACGTCAACAATTTCACCGACCCGCAGAAGCCGAACGCGCTGCGCCTGCCGGCCGGCCGCGCCGCGGCGTTCCGCGACGCCATGCGCAAGATGATCGAGGAATTGAAGGCCGTGCTGCCGGCGACCTTCGAAGGCGACGACTATCGCGCCCGGCGCGAAGTGGTGGACGAGCAATTCAAAGGCCAGAGCGAGCAGGCCTTCAGCGAGTTGCAGAAAAAGGCACAGGCCCAGGATGTCGCCTTGATCCGCACCCCGATGGGCTTGGCCCTGGCGCCGGTCAAGGGTGGGGAGGTGCTGCGGCCGGAGGAGTTCGACAAGCTGCCGGAGGCGGAGCAGGCCCGGATCAAGAGCGTGATCGAGGCGCTGCAGCAAGAGCTGGAAGCCGTGGTGCGCCAGGTGCCGGATTGGGAGCGCCGGCATCGCGAGGCGGTGCGGGCCCTGAATCATGAGGTCACCCGGTTTGCCGTCGCACATCTCATCGAAGAACTACGCCGGGCGATGCAGGACCTGCCGGAGGTGATCGCCTATCTCGGCGAGGTGGAGCGCGACATCATCGAGAATGCCAACGACTTCCTGCCTCAGGCCCGGTCGATGCCTCCCGGCATGGAAAACGGCGAAGGCGGCAGCCCCAGTTTCCGCCGCTACCAGGTCAACGTGCTGGTGGAGAATGCGCCCGACCAGGGTGCGCCGATCTATTACGAGGACCGCCCGAACCACCAGACGGTCGTGGGCCGCGTCGAGCACATGGCCCGCTTCGGCACGCTGGTCACTGACTTCAACCTGTTGAAGGCCGGCGCCTTGCACAAGGCCAATGGCGGGTATCTGATCATCGACGCGATCAAGCTGCTGCAAAGCGGCATCGCCTACGAATCCTTGAAGCGCGCGCTGCGCTCGCAGGAGATTCGCATCGAATCGGTGGAGCAGATGCTGAGCCTGGCGAGCACAATCTCGCTGGAACCGGAACCCATTCCCCTGGACGTGAAGGTCGTCCTGGTGGGGGAGGCGAAACTCTATTACCTGTTGCAGGAAGCCGATCCCGACTTTCCCGAGTTGTTCAAGGTGCAAGTCGATTTCGAGGATCGCGTCGACCGCAACGTCCACAACACTGCGTTGATGGCGCGCCTCATCGCCACCTCGGTCCGGCGCGAGAAACTGAGGCCCTTCAGTCGCACTGGCATTGCCCGGTTGATCGAGCAGGCTTCGCGCCTGGTGGAGGATGCGCAGAAGCTCTCCACCCATATGCGCTCGATCAACGACCTGATCGTCGAGGCGGATCATTTTGCCGCCATCGCCGGCGTCGCGCGGGTCGAGGCCGAGCATGTGCAGCAGGCGATCGAGGCGCAGATTCGCCGCTCCGACCGCCTGCCGCAGCGCATGCGTGAAGAAGTGCTGCGGGGCACCTATCGGATCGAGACGACTGGCGTGGAGGTCGGCCAGGTCAATGGCCTGTCGGTGATCTCGCTCGGCGCCACCGCCTTTGGCCGCGCCAGCCGCATCAGCGCGCGCGTGCGCCTGGGGCGTGGCGAGGTGACCGACATCGAGCGCGAGGTGGAGCTGGGCGGCCCGATCCATTCCAAGGGCGTGCTGATCCTCTCCGGCTTCCTCGGCGGCCGCTTTGGCCGCGATCGGCCCTTGTCGCTCGCCGCCAGCCTGGTGTTCGAACAATCCTATGGCGGGGTCGACGGCGACAGCGCCTCGATGGCGGAGCTGTGCGCGCTGCTTTCGGCGCTCGCCGATGTGCCGATCAGCCAGCGTTTCGCCATGACCGGCTCGGTCGATCAGAACGGCAAGTCGCAGGCGATCGGCGGCGTCAACGAGAAGATCGAGGGATTCTTCGAGCTGTGCCGGGAGCGTGGCCTGACCGGCGAGCAGGGCGTCATCATCCCGGCCAGCAATGCGAAGCATTTGATGCTGCGCGATGACGTGGTCCAGGCCGTGCGCGCCGGCAAATTCCACATCCATACGATCGGGAATGTCGACCAGGCAATCGAGCTTCTGACCGGACAACCGGCCGGCAAGGCCGGGCCGGACGGTGTCTATCCGGCGGGGTCGATCAATGATCGCGTCGCGAAGCGACTGTCGGATTTCGCTGAGAAGGCCGCCGCCTTCGCGCGCCGTGCCGACAAGGGTCCGGGGTCATGACCGCCGAAGTTCCCGCCTTCGCCGTCCGCCGCATCATCGTTGCGCTGGAATCGGCGTGCGAGAACCTGGCGGCGCTGGAGCATGCCGCGCACCTGGCGCAGCGGGCCAAGGCGGAATTGCACGCCATGTTCATCGAGGATGCGCGCCTCATGGAAGCGGCGGCCCTGCCGTTCACCCGGCAGATCAACCTGTCTTCCGGCGCCCTGGCGCCCCTGGAGCCGGGAAAAGTGGAGGAGGAGTTCCGTGCCTTGGCGGCACGTGCGCGGCGCTGCCTGCAGGAGCTGGCCGGGCGGATGGACGTCGCCTGGTCATTCGAGATTGTGCGCGGCGGCCGCGCCTCGGCGCTGTCGGTCACCGATGCCGGCGACCTGTTGGTGGTCGAATCGACCACGCGCGCCTTCGGCCGCAGCCTGCGCATCTCCACCGATTGGTTTGACATGCTGGCCGGCTGCGGCCGGGCGTGCCTGCTGCTGGGGCCTGCCAAGGATGCGCGCCGGAACGTGCTGGTCCTCCATGACGGCAGCACGGCGGGCGACCGCGCCGTTGCCGCGGCGCTGGCGCTGGGTGGGGTCGACCATGCGCGGCTCACCTTGGGGCGCACCGCCGGCGCGCCCGACGCGGATGAACTGCGCCGCCGTTTCGCCGCTTCGCCGCGACCGCTGCTTCTCCGGGACATGGCGGCGCTGGACACGGCGGAGCTGCGCCGGGCCATCGCCGCGGCCGATTGCGGCCTGGTGGTGGCGCCGGCGCCGCTCGTCGCCGCGCGTCAGGAGGCCCTGCAGGGCTTCCTCGCGGCGCCGAGCTGCGCCCTGCTCATTGTGACCTGACGGTTCGCCGCACAGCTACGCCGGATATTCGATGGCAACGATCTCGATGGTCTCGGCACCCCTGGGCGTCGGCACCTTGGCACTGTCGCCGACCGACTTCCCCATCAGCGCACGGGCGACGGGCGAGATCCAACTGATCCGGCCGGTATCCGTCTCGTCGATGCCGACGATGGTGACGGCCACCTCGCTGTCATCCTCGCGCGCATAGGTGACGGTGGCGCCGAAAAACACCCGCTCGCGATTCTTTTGCGCGGTGGGATCGACCACTTCGGCGATGGACAGGCGCTTGTCGAGGAAGCGCAGCCGCCGGTCGATCTCACGCAGCCGCTTCTTGCCGTAGATGTAGTCGCCGTTCTCCGAGCGGTCGCCATTGCCCGCCGCCCATTCGACGACGCGCACCACCTCCGGCCGCTCCTCGTTCCACAGCTTGCGCCGCTCCGCCACCAGGCGCGCATGGCCCTCCGGCGTCATGTAGTTCTTCTTGCCGGGCGGCAGGGGTGGCAGATCGTCGTCTTCGTCGGTCATGGCCAGTCGATGCGCTTACCTGATCTGCTGCACGTCGGTATTCAATCCATCACCGACGATCAGGATGTCAACCATGTCGACGAAGATGCCGGTCTCAACAATGCCCGGGATACTCCGCAGGTCGCGGTCCACGGAGTGCGGGTCGCGCAGATCGCCGATCGGGCAGTCGAGCAGGTAGTTGCCATTGTCTGTGGTCACGATGGCATCGCCGGCGCGACGCAGCCGTACCTCGGAACTCAGGCGCTCGGCAAGCAGCGCCGCCGTATGGGTCCAGCCGTATGGAACCACTTCCACCGGCAGGTCGATCTGGCCGAGCACGGGCACGAGCTTGCCGCGGTCGACGATGAATATCCGGCGCCGCGCATGGCGGGCGAGGATCTTTTCGCGCAGCAGAGCACTCCCGCGGCCCTTGATCATGGCGTAGTGCGGATCGACCTGATCCGCGCCGTCGATGGAGAGATCGATGGT
>DASZQC010000205.1:0-15101 GCA_035549815.1 Dongiaceae bacterium | reverse complement strand
GGTTGGCCTGGATGGCGGCGTCGAGCGGCAGGACGGCGTTCTTGTCCTCGATGAAATCGCCCAAGTGGCTGTCTTCCTCGTCGCCGATCGGCGTCTCGAGGGAGATCGGCTCCTTGGCGATCTTCAGGACCTTGCGCACCTTCTCCAGCGGCATCATCAGCTTCTCGGCGAGCTCTTCCGGCGTCGGCTCGCGGCCGATCTCGTTGAGCATCTGGCGCGAGGTCCGCACGATCTTGTTGATCGTCTCGATCATGTGCACCGGGATGCGGATGGTGCGCGCCTGGTCGGCGATCGAGCGGGTGATCGCCTGCCGGATCCACCACGTGGCGTAGGTCGAGAACTTGTAGCCGCGGCGGTACTCGAATTTATCGACCGCCTTCATCAGGCCGATATTGCCCTCCTGGATCAAATCCAGGAACTGCAGGCCGCGGTTGGTGTATTTCTTGGCGATGGAGATGACGAGGCGCAGGTTCGCTTCCACCATCTCCTTCTTGGCGCGCGAGGCTTCGCGCTCGCCCTTCTGGATGATGTTGACGATGCGGCGGAAATCGCCGACCGGCAGGTGCACGCGATCCGCCACCAGCGCGATCTCGCTGCGGATGAACTTGGCGTCTTCCTTGTGGTTGGTAAGGAAGTTCTTCCAGCCCTTGCTGGTCAGGCGGCCCAGCTTCTGGAACCATTTCGGATCCAGCTCGGCGCCGTAATAACGCTGCAGGAATTCCTCGCGCGTCACGCCGGCCTTCTGCGTCAGGCGCAGGAGTTGCCCTTCCAGGCCGATCATCAGGCGGTTGAGGCCGTACATCTCGTCGACCAGCGCCTCGATCCGGTTGTTGTTGAGACGGATCGCGCGCATCAAATCGACCATCTCGAGCTTCAGCTTCTCGTAGTTCTTTTCCGAGCGGGTGTTGAGCTCTTCGCCTTCCTTGATCGATTCCAGGCGCTTCTGCTGGACCTTCTCCAGCTTCTTGTAGAGCGCCGCGATCTTGTCGAAATTTTCCAGCACGCCAGGCAGCAATTGCTGCTCCATGGCGGCGAGTGACATGTTCACTTCGTCGGCATCTTCCGGGGCGCCATCGGCCTGGGCCGCGCCCTCGGCCTCTTCCTTCTCGGCCTCGGCTTCTTCCTCTTCGGCCAGGTCCTCTTCCTCGCGCATCATCTGTTCCTGGCTCGGGCCGCCGCCCATGGTGGCGTCCAGGTCGATGATGTCGCGCAGCAGGATCTCGCCCGCCTTCAGCTTGTCGCGCCAGTCGATGATGTAGCGATGGGTGATCGGGCTTTCGCCGATGCCGCCGATCATCATGTCGCGGCCGGCCTCGATGCGCTTGGCGATGGCGATTTCGCCCTCGCGCGACAAGAGCTCGACCGAGCCCATCTCGCGCAGATACATGCGGACGGGATCGTCGGTGCGGCCGACCTCCTCGTCGTCCAGGTTGCCGACGGTCCTGGTCTCTTCCTCGACCGAATCCTCGGCCTCTTCCTGTTCCTCGTCATTGTCGACGACGTTGATGCCCATCTCGTTGAGCGCCGCCATCGTGTCTTCGATCTGGTCGGCCGACATCTGCTCCTGCGGCAGCACGGCATTCAGCTCGGTCAGGGTGACGAAGCCCTTTTCCTTGCCCTTGGCCAGCATCTTGCGGACGGCATTGTTCATGCCATCCATCAACGGGCCTTCCGCGGTTTCCTCGCGCGGCTTGTTCGCATCCTGCTTGGGCTGCGGTTTCACTGCCATGTTCGTACTTGCTCCAGATCTCTAAAACCGCCCGGCTCGTATCCCCCGCTCCGGACAGAAAGTGCCCCTACTATATGTCTATTCCCCACCGCTTCCCGTGGGGCGCGTATCCAGGTCGCGGCGCTGGCTTTCACTCTCCAGCGCCATCTGCCGGGCCGCCTCGAAACGGGTCAGTGCGGAAGTCTCTGCACCCGGGTTCCCGGGATTTCCCATAGCGGATTCAAGGGCCTGAGCCGTCGCCGTCAGTTCGGGTTTCACGCTCAGCCGCTCCCTCAAGAGCCCAATCACATGCAAAAGACCCTCCTCAGCGGACCTCAAATCCGCCGATGGAAGGGTGAACTTGTTGTGGCCGGTGCGCGCCGCCAGACCCTCCAGGGTTCCGGCAAAACCCACGTCCTTCAGGTGGCTCCGGAACCCGTCGGCGTCAAGATGCGGCTCCCGGGCGGCAAGGTCTATAATTGCGCGCTTCAAGCTGTCAAGTTCGCCGCCCGGGAAGGTCACTTCACCCACGCTCTCACAATGACGCCCAATCAAGTCTGGATGGTTAACGAGCGTGGCCAGGATCAGTTCATAAGGAATCCGCTGAATGCTCCCGGTGCCGCGCCGGGCGGCCTCGCCACCCATCGGCTGTAGCGGTTTCCGGCCGGGAAACCCGCCGAATTGACCCGGATTCGGCCCTTGGAAGCCGCTTCGGGCCTCGGTTTTCGGCGCTGGACGGAATAAATCATCCAAACGGCGATGAATTTCCTGCCGATAGGCCTCCGCAACCGATTTATCCGCAATCCGGGCGACCGCCTCAGCTAGATCCTTGCGGAATCCGGCCCGGCGCTCCGGGGTATCCAGGGGCCGGTCGGCCAGGACCTGGGCCCACATGACGTCGACCAGGGGCTCGTTCCGGTCCAGCTCGGCCCGGAACCCGGCGGCGCCCTTGGCCCGGACCAGGGAATCCGGGTCCTCGCCGCGGGGCATCCAGGCAAAGCGCAGGGACAGGCCCGGCTTCAGCAGGGGGATCGCCCGGTCGGCCGCGCGGGCGGCGGCGCGCTGGCCGGCATTGTCGCCGTCGAAACAAAGGATCGGCTCCTGCGCCATGCGCCAGAGCAGATCGATCTGCTCCTCCGTCAGCGCGGTGCCCAAAGGCGCCACGGCGTTGCCGACGCCCGCCTGCGCCAGGGCGATCACGTCCATATAGCCTTCGACGACGATGATCTCGTTCTTCTCCCGCGCCATCTTCTGCGCGTGGCTCAAGCCATAGAGCACGCGGCCCTTGTGGAAGAGCGGCGTCTCCGGCGAGTTCAGGTATTTCGGCTCGCCCTGATCGAGAATGCGCCCGCCAAAGGCGATCGCCTGGCCCTTGCGGTCGAGGATCGGAAACATGACGCGGCCGCGGAACCGATCGAACGAGGCGCGCCCGTCTTCCGGCTTGATCAGCAAGCCGGCCTCGATGGAGATCGCTTCGGGGATGCCGGCCTTTTCCAGCGCCGCCTTCAAGCCATGCCCGGTATCGGGCGAGAAGCCGAGGCGGAAGCGCCGCATCGTGTCGTCGGAGAGGCCGCGACGCTTGAAATATTCCAGGCCGTGGCGCCCGGCGCTGGCGCGCAATTGCTGTTCGTAAAACTTGGCGGCGAACTCGACGGCACCGCCCAAGGTCGATTGCCGCTCCGCGCGCGCGCGCTCCTCTGGCGTCTCGCGCGGCACTTCCATCCCGGCCTCGCCCGCCAGCCGTTCGACCGCCTGCGGAAAGTCGAGCCCTTCGGAACGCATGACGAAGCCGATCACGTCACCATGGGCGCCGCAACCGAAGCAGTGGAAGAAGCCCTTATCCTCGCTGACGGTGAAAGAGGGCGATTTCTCGTTGTGGAACGGGCACAGGCCGGTTGCTTCGCCACGGCCCTTGCGGATCAGCCGGACACGCCGGCCGATCACGTCGGTGATCGACACGCGGCCGCGCAGATCCTCAAGAAATCTCGGCGGGAAGGCCATGCCCTGACCGCTCCTCGCACCCTCTGGAAACCGGACTGAAAGTCAGTGCCTTCAGCCCAGCTTCTGTTTCACCTGCGCGCCCACCTTGGCGAAATCCATGCGCCCGGCATAGCGCTCTTTCAGCGCCGCCATGACCTTGCCCATGTCCTTGATCGACGCGGCGCCGAGTTCCTTCACCACGCTCTCGATCGCCATCGCCTGCTCGGTCTCGCTCATCTTCTGCGGCAGGAAGCGCTCGATCATGTCGATCTCGCCCTGCTCCTGCTCGACCAGCTCCGGCCGGTTGCCCTTCTTGTAGAGCTCGATGCTTTCCTGGCGCTGGCGCACCATCTTCTGCAGCATGTCGATGATCTCGGTTTCGTCCACGCCATCGGTGATGCCGCGCGGGCGCGCGGCGATGTCGCGGTCTTTCAGCGCCGCCAGGATCAGGCGGAGCGTAGAGGTCGCGCGCTGGTCGCGCGATTTCATCGCCGCCTTCAGCTCGTCATTGAGGCGTTGCCGCAACATGGAAACTCCAAGAGTGAAATGGGATCGGAATGGCTTCCGGGAAAGGGGCCGACATTACAGGATTCGGCCTCTTGAGGCAATTTTCGGCAGGGCCTGCCGCGAACCGGCTAAATGCTTGAGACATCTGCTGTTTCGGCACGAAAAAAGAGCAGGACATTTGCTTGACGCAGGGGGATTCGCGGCTTAGAAACCGGCGATCTTCGCCGATCGCCGAAACGGTCGCCGGCCGGGGCTAAAAGCCCGGGCGGCCGATTGGCTCGCGGAACCGGCAAGGTCCGGCTTCCACCATTCTCCGGCCCAGAGGTATTCGGCCCATGAGCGCTCCTCACGCGACCGACCCGACGCACGCGCCCACCGCCCTTCTTGTTCTTGGCGACGGGACCGTGTTGAAGGGCCGAGGGCTGGGCGCGCCGGGCAAGGCGGTGGGCGAGGTCTGCTTCAACACCTCGATGACCGGATACCAGGAGATCATGACCGATCCCTCCTATGCCGGTCAGATCATCAATTTCACCTTCCCGCATATCGGCAATGTCGGCGCCAATGAAGAGGATATCGAGACGGTGACGCCCGCCGCGCGCGGCTGCATCATCGCCACCGACATCACCGAGCCGTCGAGCTGGCGCGCGCATCAGGGCTTCGACCAGTGGCTGAAGCGCTACAACCTGCCCGCCATCGCCGGTATCGACACGCGGCGCCTGACCAAGCGCATCCGCGATGGCGGCGCGCCGAACGGCGTCATCGTCCATGCGCCGGACGGCAAGTTCGACATTCCGGCGCTGATCGCCGAGGCGAAGGCCTGGCCAGGCCTGGAAGGCATGGACCTCGCCAAGGATGTCTCCTGCCGCCAGACCTATGATTGGGACGAGACCCTGTGGTCGCTGGGCCGTGGCTACGGCAAGCAGACCGATCCGAAATACAAGGTCGTCGCCATCGATTACGGTGCCAAGCGCAACATCCTGCGCTGCCTCGCCGCCGCCGGCTGCGACGTGACCGTGGTGCCGGCCAACGCCACCACCGAAGACGTGCTGCGCCACAAGCCCGACGGCGTGTTCCTGGCCAACGGCCCGGGCGACCCGGCGGCGACCGGCGAATATGCCGTGCCGGTGATCAAGGACCTGCTCGCGAAGGACATGCCGATCTTCGGCATCTGCCTCGGCCACCAGATGCTGGCGCTCGCGCTTGGCGGCAAGACGGAGAAGATGCCCCGCGGCCACCGCGGCGCGAACCATCCGGTGAAGGATCTCACCACCGGCAAGGTGGAGATCACCAGCCAGAACCACGGCTTCTGCGTGGTGCGCGAGAGCCTGCCGAAAGGCGTGCATGTGACGCATGAGAGTTTGTTCGACGGCTGCGTCGAAGGATTAGAGCTGGAGGGCAAGCCGGTCTTCTCCGTGCAGTACCATCCCGAGGCCTCACCCGGCCCGATGGACAGCCACTACCTCTTCCACCGCTTCATCGAAAAAATGCAGGAGCGGAAGGGGTGAAGCGCAAGGTGTCAGGCAGCGAGACGTGGCTGCCCCCTCCCCTGCCCTCCCCCGTTCCGGGGGAGGGAGTTGAATCCCGTTCCAATCCCCTCCCCCGGAACGGGGGAGGGTTAGGGAGGGGGCCGAAGCGCTCTGAACTATCCGCGCCGGAGGGCAAATTCCGGACCAAGACGAAGTCGCTGAAACGTGCGCGCGTGCTGCGTCGACAGATGACCGACGCGGAGCAGATGCTCTGGAAGCACCTGCGCCGCCGCCAACTCCACGGCTTCCATTTCCGCAAGCAATGCCCGATCGGTCCGTACATCGCCGACTTTGCCTGCCTGGAAGCGAAGCTCATCATCGAGGTCGATGGTGGGCAGCACGCCGACAGTGGGCACGATGCCGCGCGCGATGCGTGGATGGCAGCGCACGGTTGCCGCACGCTGCGTTTCTGGAACACCGACATCTTGCCGCGCGCCGAAGGTGCGCTGACAAAAATCACCGAGGCCTTGGGCCGATTGGAGACGACCGAGTATGCCCAAGCGCACTGACATCAAATCGATCCTGATCATCGGCGCCGGCCCCATCGTCATCGGCCAGGCTTGCGAGTTCGACTACTCCGGCGCGCAGGCCTGCAAGGCGCTGAGGCAGGAGGGATACCGGGTGATCCTGGTGAACTCCAACCCCGCCACCATCATGACCGACCCGGACCTGGCCGATGCGACCTATATCGAGCCGATCACGCCGGACGTCGTCGCGCGCATCATCGCCAAGGAGAAGCCGGACGCCGTGCTACCCACCATGGGCGGCCAGACGGCGCTCAACACCGCGATGGCGCTGCACCGATCCGGCAAGCTGAAGGAATTGGGCGTCGAATTGATCGGCGCCAATGCCAAGGCCATCGACATGGCTGAGGACCGGCAATTGTTCCGCCAGGCGATGGACCGCATCGGCCTGGAAAGCCCGCGCGGCGCGCTCGTCTCCACGCTGGACCAGGCGTTGGATACGCTGGTGCAAGTCGGCCTACCCGCCGTCATCCGTCCCAGCTTCACCTTGGGCGGCACCGGCGGCGGCATCGCCCAGACGCGCGAGGATTTCATCCGCATCGTCGAAGGCGGGTTGAAGGCCTCGCCCGTGGGCGAAGTGCTGGTCGAGGAATCGGTGGTGGGGTGGAAAGAGTTCGAGATGGAAGTGGTCCGCGACCGCGCGGACAATTGCATCATCGTCTGCTCCATCGAGAATATCGACCCGATGGGCGTGCATACCGGCGACAGCATCACCGTTGCACCGGCGCTGACGCTGACCGACAAGGAATACCAGTTGATGCGCAACGCCTCGATCGCGGTGCTGCGCGAGATCGGCGTCGACACCGGCGGCAGCAACGTGCAATTCGCGGTGCACCCGGAGACCGGGCGCCTGATCGTCATCGAGATGAACCCGCGCGTCTCGCGTTCGTCTGCCTTGGCCTCCAAGGCGACCGGCTTCCCGATCGCCAAGGTCGCGGCGAAGCTCGCCGTCGGCTACACGCTGGACGAGCTCGCCAACGACATCACCAAGGTGACGCCGGCCTCGTTCGAGCCGACGATCGATTACGTCGTCACCAAGATGCCGCGCTTCACTTTCGAGAAGTTTCCCGGTGCGGAACAACTGCTGTCCACCTCGATGAAGTCGGTGGGCGAGGCCATGTCCATCGGCCGCAACTTCCAGGAATCGGTGCAGAAGGCGCTGCGCTCCATGGAAACCGGCCTGACCGGCTTCGACGAGGTCGAGCTGCCGGACGGCAAGGCCGAGATCCTGAAAGAGCTGGTGCGGCAAACGCCGGACCGACTGCTGCGCGCGGCGGAAGCTTTGCGTCGCGGCCTCTCCGTCGAGGAGATCGCCGGCGCCAGCAAGTTCGATCCCTGGTTCCTGCGCCAGATCGAAGGCATCATCGCCGCCGAAGCCGAGGTCAAGGCCAACGGCCTGCCGAATGATCATGCCGGCCTGCTGCGGCTGAAGAAGATGGGCTTCTCCGACGCGCGCCTCGCCAAGCTGTCGGGCAAGAAGGCGAAGGACGTCTTCGCCCTGCGCCACAAGCTGGATGTGCGCCCGGTCTATAAGCGCATCGACACCTGCGCCGCCGAGTTCGCCTCGCAGACCTCCTACATGTATTCCTGCTACGAGGGCACCGGCTGGTCGGGCACGCCGTGGGACAAGGCCGAATGCGAGGCCAATCCCAGCGACCGGCGCAAGGTCATCATCCTCGGCGGCGGGCCGAACCGCATCGGCCAGGGCATCGAGTTCGACTATTGCTGTGTCCATGCCGCCTATGCCCTGCGCGAGGCCGGCATCGAGACCATCATGGTCAACTGCAACCCGGAGACGGTCTCGACCGACTACGACACATCGGATCGCCTCTATTTCGAGCCGCTGACGGCGGAGGACGTGATCGAGCTGGCGCGGGTCGAGCAGCGCAAGGGCACCCTGCTTGGCGTCATCGTGCAGTTCGGCGGCCAGACGCCGCTGAAGCTCGCCGCCGCCTTGGAAGAAGCGCAGATCCCGATCCTCGGCACCTCGCCCGACGCCATCGACCTTGCCGAAGACCGCGAGCGCTTCCAGCAGCTTTTGAAGAAGCTCGGCCTGCGCCAGCCGGAGAACGGCACCGCGCGCTCGCAGGAAGAAGCCGAGGCGATCGCCGAGCGCATCGGCTATCCGGTCGTCATCCGCCCGTCCTATGTGCTGGGCGGCCGCGCCATGGAGATCGTGCACGAGCCGCAGGCCCTGCGCCGCTACATGCGCAACGCGGTGCAGGTCTCGGGCGACAACCCGGTGCTGATCGATTCTTATCTTGAAGACGCGATCGAGGTCGATGTCGATGCGCTGGCCGACAGCACGGATGTGCATGTCGCCGGTATCATGGAGCATATTGAAGAGGCGGGCATCCATTCAGGCGACAGCGCCTGCGCCTTGCCGCCTTATTCCCTGCCGCTGCAGGTGATCGGCGAGATCCGGCGCGAAGCGGTGTCGCTGGCCAAGGGCCTCAACGTCGTCGGTCTAATGAACGTGCAGTTCGCGGTGAAGGGCCACGACATCTATGTGCTGGAGGTCAACCCGCGCGCCAGCCGCACCGTGCCCTTCGTCGCCAAGGCGACAGGTGCCGCCATCGCCAAGATCGCGGCGCGGGTGATGGCGGGTGAGAAGCTCGCCAGCTTCAACCTGAACCAGAGCAAGCGCCCGCACATGGCGGTGAAGGAGGCGGTATTCCCCTTCGCCCGCTTCCCCGGCGTCGACATCATCCTGGGGCCGGAGATGAAATCGACCGGCGAGGTCATGGGCCTCGATTCCAATTTCGCTCGCGCCTTCCTGAAGGCGCAGTTGGGCGCCGGCCAGAACCTGCCGCGCAACGGCGCCGTCTTCGTCTCGGTCAAGGACAAGGACAAGCCGCTGATCACCGCCGCCACGCGCAAGCTGCTGCAGATGGGCTTCGACGTGCTGGCAACCCCCGGCACCGCGGCCTATTTCCGCAACCTGGGGCTCAGCGTCCGGGCCATCAACAAGGTGCACCAGGGCAGCCCGCACATCGTCGAGGCGATGCAGCGCGGCGAGGTCAAGCTGGTCTTCAACACCGTGGCGGGCGCCAAGGCCATCGCCGATTCCTTCGACCTGCGCCGCACCGCCTTGATGGGTGGAATTCCTTATTTTACAACGGTTTCCGGCATCAATGCGGCGGTCGATGCGATCTTCGAGCTGAATAAGGGAGAGCTTGAAGTCGCGCCGCTCCAGTCCTATTTTCTTAGTTCGAACCAAGCGGCGGCCAGTTAACGAGTAAGCCGTCAATCTTACCCACCGGGCGTTGTCGCTGTTCCCCAAGAACAGGGTCCGCCTGCGGGGGTTTTTTTGCTGTTTGGGTATGAACGATGACCAAGATCCCGATGACCGCGGACGGCTATGTCCGCCTTGAAGAAGAATTGAAGCACCTGAAGGGCACCGCGCGCCCCGAAGTGATCCGCGCCATCGCGGAGGCGCGCGAGCACGGCGACATTTCGGAAAACGCCGAATATCACGCCGCGCGTGAGCGCCAGAGCTTCATCGAAGGTCGGGTGGCGGAGCTGGAGGACAAGATCAGCCGCGCCGAAATCATCGACGTGACCAAGCTGACCGGCAAGCAGGTGAAGTTCGGCGCCACCGTGACCCTGATCGACGAGGACACGGAGGAGAAGGCCGTCTACCAGATCGTCGGCGAGGACGAAGCCGACATCAAGGCGAAGCGCCTGGCCATCACCTCTCCGCTGGCCCGCGCTCTCGTCGGCAAGTCCGTCGGCGACACGGTGGAAGTCACCACGCCGGGCGGCTCCAAGTCGTACGAAATCTCCAAGGTCGCGTTCAAGAAATAGCGCTCGACTAGTAGCGTACGATCTAGCTGCTATTCTCGCTCGTCATGGTCGGGCTTGGCCCGACCATCCACGAGTTTGCCTGCAACTATACGATCTCCCACATCGAAACTCGTGGATGCCAGGGCCAAGCCCTGGCATGACGATTTGGCTCTCTATCTAGGAAGGCCGCTTCGCCAGCGCCAGCGTCACGCCGAGCGCGCAGAGGATGGCGCCCGACGCCTGACGCAGGCGCATGATGATGCCGGGCCGCGCGGCGAGGCGTTCGCGCACCGCAGACGCGCCATAGACCACGACCACGTCGACGGCGGTGTTCATCGCCACCGAGATCGTGCCGAGCAGGACGAACTGCAACGCGACGTGACCGGCATCGAGCACCACGAATTGCGGCAGGAAGGCGAGGAAGAAGGCCGCGGTCTTCGGGTTCAGGGCTTCGACCACCGCGCCCTCCTTGAAGGCGCGGCGCACGCCGATCGCGGATTCGCGGCCGAGAAAAGCCGCCTGCGCCGCATCGCGGCTAGCCTGCCGCCACGTCTTGATGCCGAGCCAGACCAGATACAGCGCGCCGACGAATTTCAGCGCGGTGAAAGCCTCGGCGCTCGCCATCACGATGGCTGAGACGCCGACGGCGCCCGCGATCACATGCACAAAGCCGCCGAGCCCGGTGCCGAAGCTGGAAGCCAGCCCCTCCGAGCGACCGCCCGCCAAAGTGCGTGCCGCGACGTAGAAGATGCCGGGACCCGGCATCAGCGCCAGCGTGCCCGCGGCCAGGAAAAACAGCACCAGGTGCCAGAGACTAAAAGTACTCGGATCGAAAACGGCTACGCTTGTCATAATGACCCCTTCGGTCGTCCCAAATTCAATCATATCGGCTTCTCGCCCGCCTTGCCCATGCTATCGTTCAGCATGGAATAAAGGAGGCTGAGATGATCGATCTTGCCCTGCGCGGCCTGCGCGCATTCGTGCTCCTGACCCTCGGCGTGACGGCCCTGATGACGCGCGCATCGGCCGAAGATCCATGGATGACGCTGCCGATGCCCGGCCCGATGCCGGCAGCGGCGGAGAGCGGCTATGCGCCGGTCAATGGCATCGAGATGTATTACGCGATCTATGGCGCCGGCGATCCCGTGATCCTGCTGCACGGCGGCCTCGGCAATGCCGATTATTGGGCCAACCAGGTGCCTGAGCTGGCCAAGGGCCACAAGGTCATCGTTGCCGACAGTCGCGGCCACGGGCGCTCCACGCGCACGGCCGAGCCCTATTCCTATCAGTTGATGGCGTCGGACGTTATCGCGCTGATGGACCATTTGAAGATCGACAAGGCGGCCCTGATCGGATGGAGCGATGGCGGCATTATCGGCCTGGACATCGCCATGCATCACCCGGAGCGGCTGACCAGGCTGTTCGCCTTCGGCGCCAACTACAATGTCGGCGGCCTGCGCGAGGACATCGCCAACAGCCAGGTGTTCAATGCCTATATCGAGGAAGCCGGCAAGGATTACGCGAAGCTGTCCAAGACGCCGACGGAATACGAGGCCTTCGTCAACCAGATCGCCGAGATGTGGAACACGCAGCCGGACTACAAGAAGGAGGAGCTGCAGGCGATCGCCGTGCCGACCATCATCGCCGACGGGCAATATGACGAGGGCATCAAGCAGGAGCACACCAAGGAGATGGCGCAGCTCATCCCCGACGCGCAGCTGCTGATCCTGCCCGACCTCAGCCACTTCGCGATGTGGCAGGACCCGACAACGTTCAACAAGGCGCTGGCCGACTTCCTCGCGAAGTAGCGCCGCGCCGCCGCGCCTATGCCCGCACCTGCTTGCGCTGCGCGCCCTGCTCTTCGGCCTCGATCGGTACGCCCGGCTCGTGCTTGGAGCAGCGGATGGCGAGCGCGGATTTGACGTGGCTCACATTCGGCGCCGGAGTCAGCTTGGTGGTGAGGAATTTCTGGTAATCGTCCCAATCGTGGGCGACGACCTTGAGGATGAAATCGGTCTCGCCCGCCAGCATGTGGCACTCGCGGACATGCGGCCAGCTACGCACCAGCTCCTCGAACGCGCGCAGATCGTTCTCCGCCTGCGAGTTGAGGCCGACATGGGCGAAGATGGTGACGCCGAAGCCCATGGCCTCGGCATTGATCTCGGCATGGTAGCCTTTTATGAAACCCGCCTGCTCCAACGCCCGCACGCGGCGCAGGCAAGGCGGCGCGGAGATGCCCGCGCGCTCCGCCAGTTCCACGTTGGTCATGCGCCCGTCGCTCTGGAGATCGGAGAGAATGCGAAGATCGATTCTGTCCAATTTGGCGCGGCGCATAACAAACTCCCAGCCAGTTCAGCGGTGATTTTGTAATTATATTACGCGCGCAATATCCTTTCGCCAAGGCCTAGAAAGCCTGGCGATCAATCCATCCACAGTTCTTTTGAGTCCGCCGGCGGGAAAGGGCCGGCCTTAACTTGTGCCACCGGACACCCCACTTTATGGTGCGAATGCAACAAACGCATAGCTCCGGATTCGCCACCATGCCCAAATCCGCCCCGCGGGAGATCCGCACCAAGGTCCTGATCATCGGCTCCGGCCCGGCCGGCTACACCGCCGCGATCTATGCCGCGCGCGCCAATCTGAAGCCGGTCCTGGTCCAGGGACTGACCCCCGGCGGCCAGATGACCATCACCACCGACGTGGAAAACTATCCTGGCTTCGCCGACGTCATCCAGGGCCCCTGGCTGATGGAGCAGATGGAGGCCCAGGCCCGCCATGTCGGCACCGAGATGATCTCCGACACCATCGTCGACGTCGATCTCTCGCGCCGTCCGTTCCGCGCCACCGGGGATTCCGGCGACGTCTATGTCGGCGAGACCCTCATCATCTGCACCGGCGCCCAGGCGCGCTGGCTGGGCATTCCGTCGGAGAAGAAATTCCAGGGCTTCGGTGTCTCCGCCTGCGCCACCTGCGACGGGTTCTTTTTCCGCGGCAAGGAAGTGGCGATCGTCGGCGGCGGCAACACCGCGGTCGAGGAGGCGATCTACCTCACCAACCACGCCACCAAGGTGACGCTGATCCATCGGCGCGACACGTTGCGCGCCGAGCGCATCATGCAGGAGCGCCTGTTCGCCAACCCGAAGATCAACGTGATCTGGGACAGCGTGGTGGAGGAGGTGTTGGGCGCCGGCGAGCCGCCGGGCGTGACCGGCATCCGCATCCGCAACGTGAAGACCAACGAGACCCAGGAGCTTGCCGTCGACGGCTTCTTCGTGGCGATCGGCCACACGCCCTCGACCGAACTGTTCAAGGGCAAGCTGCCGCTGGATCCGGAAGGCTATCTGCTGACCGCGCCCGACAGCACGGCGACCTCCATCCCCGGCGTGTTCGCCGCGGGCGATGTGAAGGATCGCGTGTTCCGCCAGGCGGTGACCGCTGCCGGCATGGGCTGCATGGCCGCGCTGGAAGCGGACAAGTTCCTGGTGCTCAACGAGCATAAGACCGCGGCGGCGGCGGAATAGCAGCCGTGCAGCCATGATGGCCACACGTTTATGATGGATTGGGACAAGCTCAGGATCTTTCATGCAGTCGCCGAGGCAGGGAGCTTCACCCATGCCGGCGAGACGCTGAACCTGAGCCAGTCCGCCGTCTCGCGCCAGATCTCCTCGCTGGAGGAGAGCCTCAACGTCTCCTTGTTCCACCGCCATGCGCGCGGCCTGATCCTGACCGAGCAGGGCGAATTGCTCTACCGCACCTCGCACGAGGTGTTCTCCAAGCTCGCCATGGCCGAGGCGCAACTGGCCGAGAGCAAGGACCGGCCCAAGGGTCAGCTCAAGGTGACGGCGACGCAGGCTTTCGGCTCCTCCTGGCTGACGCCGGTGCTGGGCGAGTTCATCGAGCATTATCCCGACGTGCAGGTCGATCTGGTGCTGGAGGATCGCGAGCTGGACCTCTCCATGCGCGAGGCCGACGTCGCCATCCGCATGCAGCCGCCGCGCCAGCCGGAGCTGATCCAGCGGCACCTGATGACCGTGCATCTCGGCTGCTATGCCTCGCCGACCTACATCAAGCGCCACGGCATCCCCAAGACGCCGGACGAATTGGACCAGCACCGCATCATCGTCTATGGCGAGGACACGACGAAGCCCCCGGTACAGAACATCGACTGGCTGCTGCGGGCGGGCAGCAAGAAGGATCACCAGCGCAAGCCGATCCTGCGCGTGAACTCCACCTACGCCATCCTGCGCGCGGTGCAGAGCGGATTGGGTTTGGCTTCGCTGCCGGAATTCATGACCCCGGAATCGGGCCAATTGGTGCGCGTCCTGCCCGAGCTGCAGGGCCCGCGCATCGATGCCTATTTCGTCTATCCGGAAGAGCTGCGCAATTCGAAGCGCATCCAGGTCTTCCGCGACTTCCTGCTGCGCAAGGTCGCCGAAAGCAAGCTGTCGGGCTGAGGTCGGCCCAACGCCACCACAACGAAGGCCGGCGGGCCTCACACAGCGACAAAACCTCCATCGACCATCAGCTCCGCTCCACCAACGAAGCTGCTTTCGTCCGATGCCAGGAACATCACCGCCTTCGCCACTTCATCCGTCTCGGCCAGCCTGCCGAACGGGATGACCCCCTTCATCCACGCTTCTGCGCCATCGTTGTTCTTCAGATAAGTGTTCATTGCCGGGGTCAGGACCATGCCCGGCGAAACCACATTCACCCGAATACCTCTGTTTTTCAGGTCAATTGTCCAGGTGCGCGCAAAGGAGCGGATGGCAGCCTTCGTGGCGCTGTAGACGGACAGATTGGGGAAGCCTTTGCTCCCCGCGCCCGACCCCGCCAGCACGATAGAGCCGCCAGCGGACATCAGTGGCAGGGCCTTCTGCACGGTGTAGACGGTTCCTTTGACGTTGATGTCGAACACGCGGTCGAAATGGCCGTCCTCAATGGCGCCGATGGGCGCCGACTCGGACACACCAGCGTTGGCATAGACCACGTCCACGCGACCGTGGTCGCCCCTGATCTGGGCATACAAGCGGTCGAGATCGGAAGGATTGCTTACATCCCCCCGAACACCTA
>DASZQC010000204.1:0-4091 GCA_035549815.1 Dongiaceae bacterium | reverse complement strand
AGGCCTGGCTGCCGGTCTCCGGCCGGCCGGAGCGGCCGATGGGCGGCACCAGCGGCAGGTCGGGATCGGTGTTGACGCTGACCAGGTAGAACTCGAGCTCGGGTGCGACGATCGGCTTCCAGCCCTTGTCGTCATAGAGCTCCAGAACCCTCTTCAGCACGTAGCGCGACGAGTATTCCACCGGGCGGTCGTCGGCATGATAGGCGTCGTGGATCACCTGGGCCGTTGGGTCGGCGTACCAGGGCACCATGCGGATGGTGTCCGGGTCGGGGCGCAGATAGATGTCCGGGTCCTCGTCGGAGCCGATATCGTCCTCGTCCAGGTCGGGATATTCCCCCGTCACCGTCTGAAGGAAAATGCTTTCCGGCAGGCGCAAACCGTATTCGCGGGTGCTCTTGGTGAATTTGAGCGCCGGCAGAATCTTGCCGCGCGGAATGCCATTCATATCGGGGACAAGGCACTCGACCTCATCGACCTTTCGTTCGTCGAGCCATTCTTCCAGGTATTTCATGATGACCAATTTGGTGTTTGAAATGGGCCACCGCGGCGCCTGCTAAGGGCCTGGCGATCCCGTCCCAGAGACTAGCCGATCCCCTCAAGGGCTGGCAAACCGCGGTCCGATTTTCTATTAACGCGCGGGATTCATTGGATTAAATTCTAGTCCCGACGGGCCGGCCCGGGTTCCTTGACTTGCCCGGCTCAGCCTCTATATTCCGCGCGCTCCCGCGCCGGACCGGGTCTTTGGACCCCGCCCAGCCACCCGCCCCGAAAGGCGGGATCGGACAGCCGGGACACCAACAACATCGCCAGTGAGCGAGAAAGGGAAGTTATGTCAAAGCGCATTGCCGCTAAGCACAAGATCGACCGCCGTTTGGGCGTCAATCTCTGGGGCCGCGCCAAGAGTCCCGTCAATGACCGCGAATATGGTCCGGGCCAGCACGGCCAGCGCCGCAAGAAGCCGACCGATTTCGGCCTGCAGCTCATGGCGAAGCAGCGCCTGAAGGGCTACTACGGCAACATCGGCGAGCGCCAGTTCCGCAAGATGTACCAGGAAGCCTCGCGCCGCCGTGGCGACACCTCCGAGAACATGATCGGCCTGCTCGAGCAGCGCCTGGAAACCGTCGTCTATCGCGCGAAGTTTGTGCCGACCGTGTTCGCCGCGCGCCAGTTCATCAATCACGGTCACATCAAGGTCAACGGCAAGCGCGTCAACATCGGCTCCTACCGCCTGAAGGAAGGCGATGTCGTCGAGGTGAAGGACAAGTCCCGCGAGCTGGCCCTGGTGCTCGGCGCCGTCGCCCTCAATGAGCGCGACGTGCCGGAATATATCGAGGCCGACCACAAGAAGATGACGGCCAAGCTGGTGCGCATTCCCACCTTGGCCGATGTGCCGTATCCGGTGACCATGGAACCCCACCTGGTGGTCGAATTCTACTCGCGCTAAACGCGGCGGAACCCAGAATGGACGAAGGCCCGTCACCGCAAGGGACGGGCCTTTGTTTTTTCGTTCTCAACAATTAATGCAACTCCGCAGCACTAAACTCCACCGTCATGGTCGGACTTGGTCCGACCATCCACGAGTTTCGATGGGCAATGCTGCGCAGTCGCAAGCAAACTCGTGGATGGTCGTGCCAAGCACGACCATGACGATCGAGAGCGGGGCGTAGCATGGAGTCCTCCTCGTCCGACCGCACCCTTGGCGGCATCGCCCTGGTGACTGTGGCCTGCGCCTGGGGCACGATGATCCCGGTCATCACCCATCTGTCGAAGGGCTGGGACCCGTTCTTCCTCGGCGCCGTGCGCTATGTCGGCGGCGTGCCGCTGCTCTATGCGGCGCTGTGGCTGAAGGAAGGCTTCGCCCGGCCGGCGGTGCGGCCCGCTTTGTGGCGCGTCATGCTGCCGGGATGGCTTGGCCTCGCCAGCTTCGCCTTCATCTTCACCATCGGCGTGGCGCACGCCAACCCGGTCATCGCCTCGGTCCTGAGCGCCGCCAATCCGGTGATCGGCGCACTGGTCGGCGGCATCGTCTTCCGCCAAGCCTTCGACAGACGCCTGATGCCGGCGGTGCTGCTCGCTTTCGTCGGCTGCGCCATGGCGACGGTGAAATGGAGCGGCGGCGATCTAAGCCTGCAACTGCGCGGCGGAGAGATCCTGTGCCTGATCGGGTCCAGCCTGTGGGCCTGGTATTCCATCGCCATCCATCGCTGGCTGAAGGGCTGGTCGCAACTGCGCATCGCCGCGACCACGATGGCGCACGGCGCGCCGCCGCTGATCCTCGGCTATCTCCTGGCGCAGCAGCTGGGCTGGGCCAAGCCGTCGCCGGCCGCGCCGCTCGGCTGGGACATCGCCATCTTCCTCTGGATGATCGCCGGCTCGGTGGTGATCGGGCTGCTGCTGTGGAATTTCGGCGTGTCGAAGGTGGGGATCGTGCTCGCTTCGATCTATCTCAACCTGGCGCCGATCGTCGCCATCAGCATCCTGTCCTTGAGCGGCGAGCCGCCGACCTGGACCCAGATCGTCGGCGGCGCCCTGGTGATCGGCGGCGTGGCGTGGAGCGAGCTGCGGCTGCTGCGCGCTACCAGGTAAAAGCGTCGGTGGTCAGCCGCCTGCCCACCAGCATGGCATCGGCGACGAGGCGCAGGGGCGCCGGCTCGACATCGCTCTGCCGCTTGTCCAATAGCTCCGCGAAGCGGCGATAGATGCGCTGATACTCTTCCATCTTCACGTCGGTGACGGTCTTGCCGTCCACCTCCAGCGCCGCACCGCCCTTGAACAGGCGCGCCTTGCTTCCGTCGCCGAGCACGAAGCTCTGGTGCCACTTCTCGTCGCCTTTCTCGCGCCAGTCGAAATCGGCGGACAAGGCGACGTGCGGCTGGCCCGGCAGGCCAAAGGCGACCTTGGCGGCGATGGGTGTCTGGCGGTTGGCGGGATAGGAGAGGTCGGCGCTTTTCACGAAGGGCAGGGTGGGCAGGATGCGGCAGAAGATCGACAGCGCATTGATGCCCGGATCGAACACACCGAAGCCGCCCGGTTCCCAGATCCATTCCTGGCCCGGATGCCACTTCTTCACATCCTCGCGCCATTCGATGTGCAGCGATTTCAAGCCGGCCTTGGCGATGAGGCCGCGCGCCTCCTCGACCGCGGGATTGAAGATCGAATGCCAGGTCGCGAACAGCACGCGGCCCTTGGCCTTCGCCACCGCATCGAGATCTTCGAGCTCCGATAGGGTCGTCGCCGGCGGCTTTTCCAGCAGCACATCCTTGCCGGTCTCCAGCGCCTCGCGCGCAATGGCGTGGCGCACATTGGGCGGCGTGTTGACGGCGACGATGCCGATCTCCGGCAAGGCGCGATAGAGCTCGGCCGGGGTCCTGAACACCGGCACGCCGCCGTGGCCCTGGCCGCGGGTGCTGACGATCGCCGCCAGCTCGAAATCGCCGCCGGCGGCGATCACCGGCACGTGCTGGTCGATGGAGATCTTGCCGAGGCCGATGATGGCGATCTTGCGTCTGGGCATGGTTGCGCGCCTTTGTATGACAAATGGATCTTGGCGCGCACCATACACAATCCGTTCAGGGATTCCAGCATGGGGGATTGCAGTCCGGGTGGTTCCGGGCTCGGTGCCCTATTGCTCCCGGTAAAAGATCATGCCGCCATGGTGCAGCACGCCGTCGACGAAATCGCCGTCGGCGGTGAAGCCGGTGTCGTCGACATAGTCGATATGGTTGCCGACGATGGCGTAGCGCCCGCGATAGGCGCTCTTGCGGGTGCCGCGTTGCTCGTCGTAGCACCCGTTGGGCAAGAGCTCGTGGCGGATGTGGCCGTCCGCCGTGACCCACATGCCGACATAGGGGTGGGTCGCGTCATCCGCATGCGCTTCGTTCATATGGGCGCCGTTCGTCTTCGCCATGTTCTGCTCCCAAGCAATGAGTTCAGGACGCACCAGCGGCCCGGTGTGAATCACCAGGACCGCCGCCGCGCAGACCAGTACCGTCAAGAAGGTCGAGGCTGGCAGGCGCGGCAGCAGGTTCATGGTGCGCTCCCGGTTACTCGGCCGCTGCTTGCTCGACGTAGTCGGTCGACAAGGTCAGCTT
>DASZQC010000203.1:0-7014 GCA_035549815.1 Dongiaceae bacterium | reverse complement strand
CCAGAACGACTACGCCGTGTTCGTCCATGGCACTTCGACGCCGAAATTGTTCGCCAAGCAGGACCGTTTCTTCTCGTCGGGCTGCGTGCGCGTCGACGACCCGCTCGGTCTCGCGACTTTCCTATTGCAGGATGATCCGAGCTGGAATCGCGACCGCGTCGATGCGGTGGTGAAGTCGGGCAAGATCACCTATGCCAAGCTGGCGCGGCCGATCCCGCTGCATTTCGTCTACATGACCGCTTGGGTCGACGAAGGCGGCGTGGCGAATTTCCGCAGCGATGTCTACAAGCGCGACCCGGGAGTCGGTATTCCGGCGGGCCTCAACGTCCAGGCCCAGATCGCGCAGCAGGATGGCCCGGCGGGCGCCACCGCGCGTGCGCCGGCTGCCCCGCTGGTGCGCCAGGGCAGCAACAAGTAGCCTGTTTCGGCACGGTTTTTCGGCGAGTGTCCTCTCCACGTTATGGTTGCGGTCCGGTCGCGGGCCGCGTCATGATACCTTCATTAGGCCTTGCTTGAGGGCCGAGTCGGCTCCGCTCCTGGCGTTCTGGGGTCATGTTCGAAGGTCTCATCACCATCGTTGCCGTGATCGTGAGTATCGCGGCGCTTCACGCGACCCGGCAGTTGCGCGGCGAGGTCGAGGCCTTGCGCGCCGAGCTGTGGCGCGTGCGGCAGCGAGCCGAACAACTGGGCCAGTCGGCGCCCGATGTTGCTCAGCCGGCAGGCGCTCAAAGCGAGGCGACAACTTCCACTTCCGCGCCGCCGCCCAGCGCTGAGAGCACGCCCCTCGTCTCTGTCGACGCGCCGGCCTATTCAGCGCCGCCGTCGGCGGAACCCGCGCCCTATGTGCCGTTGACGCAACTGGAGCCGGTTGCACCGCCTGAAGAGGCGGTCGAGCCGGTCGAAGTGGCGCCGATCGCAGCATCCGCCGCGGAGCCCGCGCCGCAGGGGCTGGAGCAACGCCTGGGCGCGCGCGGCTTCGTCTGGCTGGGCGGCGCCTGCGTGGCGCTGGCCGGCGCGTTCCTGGTCAAATATTCGATCGACGAGGGCTTGCTCGGCCCGGCGACGCGCGTCGCGCTCGGCATCCTGCTCGGCATCGCTTTGCTGGTCGGCGCCGACTACATGCGCCGGCGCTCCGGCACCATCGGACAGGCGCTGGCCGCCGCCGGTGTGGCCGACCTCTATGCCAGCCTGTTCGCCGCCGTCGCGCTGTACGACCTGCTGCCGCCCGCGCTCGCCTTCGTGATCCTGGCGGGTGTCACCTTCCTCGCTATCGCGCTTGCCTTGCGGCACGGGCTCTTCGTCGGGTTGGTCGGCCTCGCCGGCGGTTTCATCACGCCGGCCATCGTGACGACGAGCGAGCCCAATCCCGCCATCCTGTTCGGCTATCTCTATCTGCTGCAGCTCGGCGCGCTGTGGCTGGAGCGGCAGCGCGGCTGGTGGTATCTGCCGGCGATCGCCGTCGCCGGCGGTCTGTGCTGGGCGCTTATCCCTGTCACCTTGCCGCCGGAGGCCGACGGCACGCGCATCGCCGCTTTTTCGGCGCCGATCTACCTGATCGTCGTGGCCGGCACCGTGCTGTGGCTGAAATCGACCTTGCGTTTCGGCGGTCCGCTTCATCCCGAGCCGGACGATCCGGCCATCTGGTCGAACTCGCGCCTGGTCGCCCTCGGCGCGGCGCTTGCGACCTCGGCGCTGATGCTGATCTGGCTGGCGGTCGGCGGGTTCCAGGGGCTCGACTGGATGTTCGCGCTGGTCTTCGCGGCGATGGGCTTGGGCATCGGCCGCTTCAAGCCGCTGCACGAATATGCCGGCTTCGCCATGGCGGCGGTGCCGGCGCTGGGCCTGGCGTTCTGGAACCTCGGCGAATACGGCTATGTCGACATGGCGCTGTCGGGCGAGTCCGTCACGCGCTATCTGTGGATCTCCTGCATCGTCGGCGCGTTCGGCATCTTCGGCGGCTTCGGGCTTGCCTGGGGCGCTCGCGCGCCGGAGCGCTGGTCGCTGCTCTCCGCGCTCTATGGCGCATTGGTGCTGGGACTGGCTTTCTGGCGCCTGCGCTATGTCGACTTGCTGCTGCCCTGGTCGGTCATCTGCCTGATCCTGTCGGCCATCCATCTGGGCTTTGCCGAGCGGCTCAATCGCTGGCGCTTCCGCGAGCCCGTCTATCGCCGCTCCTTCGGCATTCATGCGCTGGCCTGCGCCGGCTTCCTCGCCGCGGCCGTTCCGCTCTGGGTCGGTCGCGAATGGCTCGCGGTCTTATGGTCGCTGATGCTGCCGCTGACCGTGTGGGTCTCGATCAAGATCGACGAGCCGTGGCTGCGCCGCAGCCTGTGGGGCGGCGCGCCGGCGGTGATGCTCGCCGTGCTGTTCTCCGGCTTTCCCGCAGGCGAGACGCCGATCTTCAACTGGCTGGCCTATGGCCTTGGCGTGCCGACCGTGTGTTTCGCCACCGCCGCCTGGCTGGCGCGGCGGGCGAGTGATCTGCGGCTGATGCTGATGCTGCAGGGCGGCACCGTCATTCTCGGGTTCCTGCTGGTCACGCTGGAGGTGCGCCACCTGTTCCATGGCAGCGACTTCCGCTTTGCGTCCTTCGGCTTCATCGAGGCCGGCACGCTGATCCTGCTCTGGGGCCTGATGGCGCTCGCCACCTGGCGGCTGGCCGAGCAGCGCGGCGAGGCGCGCCTGCGCTGGCTGGCTTATGGCCTGGGCGGCATCGCGGCGCTGGTCACGGCGGGCGTGGTGTGGGTGGTCTCCAATCCGCTGCTGATGCCGGTTCCGGTCGCCGGCGTGGCGATCTTCAACACGGCGCTTTATGTCTTCGGCAGCGGCTGCGTCCTGTTCGCGGCGATGGCTTATGTCGTGCGGAAGTCGAAGCTCGATCTGCCCGACCGGGTGACACCGTTTGTGATCGCCGCCGCGATCGCGCTGATCAACGGATTCCTGCTTGTCACGTTCGAGGTGCGGCACCTGTTCCATGGCGCTGCGTTGCGCGCCGCCGATCTGGGCTTTGCCGAGGCCGGCACGCTGGTCCTGCTCTGGGGCTTGATGGCGATCGCAATCTGGCACTGGGCGGAGCGGACCGGGGAGTCGCGCACCTGCTGGTATGCCTTTGTGCTTGCCGGCCTCACGGCGTTTGGCACCGCCGCGATGGTATGGATCGTCGCCAACCCGATGCTGCGGCCGATCCCCATTGTCGGACTGCCCATCCTCAACACGGCGCTCTATGTGTTCGGCAGCGGCTTCGCTTTGTTCCTGGCCATGGCGCATATCGTGCGGCGCTCCAAGTTCGATCTGCCCAGTCGACAGGCCCTTCTGACGATTGCCGTTTCCATCGCCTTGATCGACGGATTCCTCGGCATCACCGCCCTGAACCGGCACCTGTTCCGCGGCGAGATCATCGAATTCGACCTGTTCAGCGCTCCTTTCCGCGACGCCGAACTCTACGGCTATTCGGTCGGTTGGCTGCTTTACGGCGTGCTGATCATGGTGCTGGCCGTGTGGCGCCGCCTGCCGCCGCTGCGCCACGCCGCCGCCGGCATCATCCTGCTGGTCGTGTTCAAGGTGTTCCTGGTGGACGCCTCCGGCCTGACGGGGCTATACCGGGTCGCCTCGTTCCTGGGCCTCGGCCTGACCTTGATGGCGCTGGGCTATCTCTATCAGCGCTTTGTCCTGAAGCGGCAGAGCCCGGGCGTGGCAGACCAAACCGCCAGAGGCTCTTGAGTTGAAATCCGCCGCTATCGCCATCGTCCGCAACGCGGTCGATCTGGCGCCCCTGACCGCCTTGCACCATTGGCTGATCGGCGTCGATCGCCTCTGGGTGGTCGACAACGGCTCGACCGACGGCACGTACGAGGCGTTGAAATGGCTGGCGGATCGCTTGCCGGGCTTCCGGGTCGACAGCGATCCGGGGCCGTTCAACCAGGCGCGCATGACCAACGACCTGGCCAACGCCCTGCTGCGCGAAGGTTTCCAGACCATCATTCCGTTCGACGCCGATGAATGCTGGAACCTGTCGCTGCGCCAGGTCGCCGCGGAATTCCGCCGGCACGATGCCAATGTGCTGAGCTATCCGGTGGTGAACTACATCCAGTCGCGCGCGGTGATGCAGGCCGAGCCGGGCGCGTGGCGGCACGCGATCCGGCGCGTCGAGCGCGCGATCAATCCGCAGATCCATATCTCGCAGGCGGTCGGCAACCAGCGCATCTCGTTCGTGGAACGCGCCTTCGGGCGTAAAGTGATCATCATGCCGCCCCCCGGTGCCGAAGTGGCCTATGTGAAGGGCAACCACTCGGTCACCTTCGAGGGGCAGAAGCTGGCCGACCTGCGCAGCATCGCCTGCCTGCATCTGCCCCTGCGCGCGGCATCGGAGCTGGAGAAGCGGGTCGTCGACTACAAGGACCGGCATGCACCGTTCCGCATCAGCCAGCATACCGGATGGCGGCTGGATTACTGGGCGGAGCGGCTGGCGACGGACAAGCTGATGCTGGAATGGGCGGCCAACTCCTACGACGCCGACGGCATGCTCGATGTCTATGGCCAGAAGCGGCCGACGATCGTCGATCGCCGGCTGGTGCGTCATCTGGCGCGTGCTGAGCGGTTCCGTCAGGCGATCGGGAAGGCCGGCGGCAGATGGATCGGGCCGTTGCGCTTCGCTTTCAAGGTGCGGCCGCGGCGCTTCACCGTGCCGAAGAACATCAAGGGCATGGACAGTGTCCCACCCGCGGCGGCGCAATAACGGCTATTGCTCGACCCAGGCCACGCGCAGGATGTTGGTGGAACCCGGCGTGCCGAAGGGAACGCCGGCGGTGATCACCAGCCGTTCGCCGACCTTGGCCATCTCCTGCTGCAGCGCGATGCGGCAGGCCTTGTCGACCATGTCGGAGAACCTTTTGATGTCCGGCGTGCGCACGCAATGCGCGCCCCAGGCCAGCGACATTGCCCGCGCCGTGGCCAGCTTGGAGGTGAGGGTGAGGATCGGCACCTCCGGGCGTTCGCGGGCCACGCGCAGCGCGGTGGAGCCGGAGGTGGTGTAAGTCACGATCGCTGCGACCGACAAAGTATGCGCCACCTGCGCCGCGGCGGCGCTGATGGCGTCGTTGGGCGTCGCCTGGGGATCGGGGTGCTGCGCGTCGACGATGCGGCGATAGGAGGGATCGCGCTCCACCCGCTCGACGATGCGGTTCATCATCGCCACGGCTTCCATCGGGTAGTCGCCGGAGGCACTCTCCGCCGACAGCATCACCGCATCGGCCCCGTCATAGACGGCGGTCGCCACGTCGGAGGCTTCGGCGCGGGTAGGCGCCGGCGAATGCACCATGGATTCCAGCATCTGCGTGGCGACGACCACGGGCTTGCCGGCTTTGCGGCCGGCGGCGATGATCCGCTTCTGGATGCCGGGCACGACCTCCGGCGGCATCTCGACCCCCAGATCGCCGCGCGCCACCATCACCGCGTCGGGCAGTTCCACGATCTCGTCCAGCCGCTCGATGGCCGCCGGTTTCTCGATCTTCGCCATCAACCTAGCGCGGCCGCCGATCAGCTTGCGCAGCTCGGCCACGTCCTCCGGTCGTTGCACGAAGGACATGGCGACCCAATCGACGCCCATATCCAGGCCGAAGCGCAGATCGGCGCGATCCTTCTTGGTCAGGGGCGACAGCGGCAGCACCACGTCGGGCACGTTGACGCCCTTGCGGTCGCTCAATTTGCCGCCGATCAGCACGTCGACCTCGGCGAAATCCACACCGCTTTTCTCCACGCCAAGGCGCACGCGGCCGTCATCCACCAGCAGGTTGGTGCCGGGCCGGATCGCCTCGAAGATTTCCGGATGCGGCAGTTGCACGCGCTTGGCGTCGCCCTTGGCATCCTTCAGGTCCAGGCGGAACTTGGCGCCGGTCTTCAACTCGACCGAGCCGCCGGCGAAGGCGCCGACGCGCAGCTTCGGCCCCTGCAAATCCATCAGGATGCCGATCGGCCGCTCGAACTCTTCCTCCAGCTCGCGGATGATGTCGTAGCGCGCCTGGTGATCCTCATGCGTGCCATGGCTGAAATTGAGGCGAAATACGTCGGCACCGGCCTTGAACAAGGCGGCGATCTGCTGCTTGGTCGAGCTGGCCGGACCCAGGGTGGCCACTATCTTTGCTTTGCGTTGCCGTCTCATGATGTGCGTGCTTTTTCTGAATTCCGTGACCGGACGACGATGGCGCGAAAATCATTCACGTTGGTGCGCGTCGGTCCGGTGATGATCAGGTCCCCAAGTTGAGAGAAGAAACCATAGCCATCGTTATTGGCAAGCATTGCCTTTGCGTTAATGCCGAGCTTCTGGGCGCGCGAAAGTGAGTCGGGGCCGAGAATGGCACCCGCATTGTCCTCGGTTCCATCGATGCCGTCGGTATCGCCGGCGACCGCGGCAATGCCCGATTGACCGTCCAGCGCCACCGCCAGGGCCAGCAGGAACTCCGCATTGCGGCCGCCACGGCCCTGACCCCGGACCGTCACAGTGGTTTCACCGCCCGAGATGACGACCGCCGGGGCGGGCAGGGGTTGGCCGTGCGCCGCGATCTGCCGGACGATTCCGGCATGGACCAGGGCGACATCGCGCGCCTCGCCCTCCAGGTCGCCGAGGACAATGGGCGTCAGGCCGGCGGCCCGCGCCACGTCCGCCGCTGCCTGCAAGGCCGCTTGCGGCGTGCCGACGATGTGAGTCTCACAGCGTGCCAGTCGCCGGTCGCCGGGCTTCGGCGTCTCGCAATCCGGGGAGTCCAGGTGTCGCAAGACGGAGTCCGGCGCGGCGATGCCGTATTTCCGGATGACCGCCAGTGCATCCTGCCGGGTCGAGGGATCGGCCACGGTCGGGCCCGACCCGATCACCGACGGGTCGTCGCCCGGCACGTCAGAGATCAATAGCGTCACGACTCGCGCCGGATAGGCGGCGGCGGCCAGCCGCCCGCCCTTGATGGCGCTCAGGTGCTTGCGCACGCAATTCATCTCGGAAATGTTGGCGCCGGATTTCAGCAG
>DASZQC010000202.1:0-12972 GCA_035549815.1 Dongiaceae bacterium | reverse complement strand
CGAAATCCAGCTCCCACTTCTCGAAGATGCGCCGTGCCACGTCTTCGCGGCCCGGCTTCAGCACCATGAGCATGCGCTCCTGGCTCTCCGACAGCATGATCTCGTAGGCGTTCATGCCGGTCTCGCGCACCGGCACCTTGTCCAGATCGAGCTCGATGCCGAGGCCGCCCTTGGACGACATCTCGACCGAGGACGAGGTCAGACCCGCCGCGCCCATGTCCTGGATGGCGACGATGGCGTCGGTCGCCATCAGCTCCAGGCAGGCCTCCAGCAGCAGCTTCTCGGTGAAGGGGTCGCCGACCTGCACGGTCGGGCGCTTCTCCTCCGAATCCTCGTTGAACTCGGCCGACGCCATGGTGGCACCGTGGATGCCGTCGCGCCCGGTCTTGGCGCCGACATAGATCACGGGATTGCCGACGCCAGCAGCGGCCGAATAGAAGATCTTATCCGCCGGCGCCAAGCCCACGGTCATCGCGTTGACCAGGATGTTGCCGTTGTAGCTGGCGTGGAAATTGACCTCGCCCGCCACCGTCGGCACGCCCATGCAATTGCCGTAGCCGCCGATGCCGGCGACAACGCCGGAGATCAGGTGCCGGGTCTTCGGATCGTTCGGCTCGCCGAAGCGCAGCGCGTTCACGTTGGCGATCGGCCGCGCACCCATCGTGAAGACGTCGCGCATGATGCCGCCCACACCGGTCGCCGCACCCTGGTACGGCTCGATGAAGCTCGGGTGGTTGTGGCTTTCCATCTTGAAGATGGCGGCCTGGCCGTCGCCGATGTCGATGACGCCGGCATTCTCGCCGGGACCGCAGATGACCCAGGGCGCCTTGGTCGGCAGTTTCTTCAGATGCACGCGCGAGGATTTGTAGGAGCAATGCTCCGACCACATGACCGAGAAGATGCCGAGTTCGGTCATGCTCGGCTCGCGGCCCATGATCTCCAGGACCAACTGGTATTCCTCGTTGGTCAGGCCGTGCTCGGCGACGATGTTCGGGGTGATCTTCATCGCCGCGCTCACGACAGCGCCTCCACCATGCTCTGGAACAGCGGCTTGCCGTCGGTCGAGCCCTGCAGGGGCTCCATGGCATTCTCAGGATGCGGCATCAGGCCCAGCACGTTCTTGGTGCGATTGAAGATGCCGGCGATGTTGCGCGCCGAGCCGTTCGGGTTGTGCGCGGCATCCATCGTGCCGTCGGGCGCGCACTAGCGGAACGCCACCTGGCCGTTGCCCTCCAGCTCATCCAGGGTCCGCTCATCCGCGAAATAGTTGCCGTCATGATGCGCGACCGGCACGCTCAGCACCTGGCCCTGTTCGTAGCGGCTGGTGAAGAGAGACTGCGAGGTCTCGACCTTCAGGCCGACATTGCGGCAGACGAATTTCAGGCTGGCATTGCGCAGCAGTATGCCGGGCAGCAAGCCCGCCTCGGTGATGATCTGGAAGCCGTTGCAGATGCCGATGACCGCCATGCCCTTCTCCGAGCGCGCCTTTACCTCGCGCAGCACCGGCGAATGGGCCGCGATGGCGCCGCAGCGCAGATAGTCGCCGTAGGAGAAACCGCCCGGGACCAGGACCAGGTCGACATCCGGCAGCTCGGTGTCGCGGTGCCAGACCATGATCGGCTTCTTGCCCATCACCTGGGTCAAGGCCGCTTCCGCATCCCGCTCTCGGTTGGAGCCGGGGAATACGACGATGGCAGCTTTCATGGGGCCCTCGCTAATCGACGAGGTCGATGGCGTAATTTTCGATGACCGTGTTCGCCAGCAGCTTGGCGCACATCTGATCGACGGCCTGCTTGGCCTTGGCCTTGTCGGCTTCCTTGAGGTCGATCTCGATATACTTGCCCTGGCGCACGTCGTTGACCCCGCCGAAGCCCAGCGAGCCCAGCGCGTGGGCGATCGCGCGACCCTGCGGGTCCAGCACGCCGGATTTCAAGGTGATGTGAACGCGCGCCTTCATCTGGGGTCCTTCTGCGATGGAGTCAGTCGTTATTGCATGGTCGAGGGACCCTTCATGTCCCTCGGGCCGCCTTCGGGCAGGATGCCGAGCCGGCGTGCCACTTCCTGGTAGGCTTCCTCGACATTGCCGAGGTCGCGGCGGAAGCGGTCCTTGTCCAGCTTCTCGTTGGTCTTCACATCCCACAGGCGGCAATTGTCCGGGCTGATTTCGTCGGCCAGCACGATGCGCATCTCGTCATTCTCGTAGAGGCGGCCGAACTCCAGCTTGAAATCGACCAGGCGCAAACCGACGCCCAGGAACAGGCCGAGCAGGAAGTCGTTCACCCGGAGCGACAGGGACAGGATCTCGTCGATGTCCTGCGGCGTCGCCCAGCCAAAGGCGGTGACATGCTCTTCGGAGACCATCGGGTCGCCCAGCTCATCCGATTTGTAATAGTACTCGACGATGGAGCGCGGCAGCGCCGTGCCCTCGGGGATGCCGAAGCGCTTGGCGAGCGAACCCGCCACCACGTTGCGCACCACGACCTCGAGCGGGATGATCTCCACCTCGCGCACAAGCTGCTCGCGCATGTTCAGGCGGCGGACGAAATGCGTCGGAATCCCGATCTCGCCCAGCTTCAGCATCAGATATTCGGAGATGCGGTTGTTGAGGACGCCCTTCCCCGTGATGGTGCCCTTCTTCTGATTATTGAAGGCGGTGGCGTCGTCCTTGAAATACTGCACCAGGGTGCCCGGCTCAGGCCCCTCGAACAAAACCTTGGCCTTGCCTTCGTAAATGCGCCGGCGGCGGGACATCCGGGGCTCTCCCATAGCTCTTGAAATGCGCGGCGCGACGGGCTGGCGCGGCCGGTGTCAGAGTCGGCATCCTAATAGCAGGCATACCCCGGAAACTCAAACGATCTCGCGGGTGCAGCGCGACTCGGCTACGGAATCTTTTATCCTGCAAATTCAGTTTGTTGCGGCGATCGCCACAACCGAAGCTTCAGCCAGAAACAGCAGGGCACCAATGCACAAAATGAGGGCCGGCCCGGCGATGCCGAGCCAGCGCAGCGTCCGCCCGCCATGGCCGACGCGCGCCGTCACCTGACGGTGCGCCGCCATGCTGACCAAGCCGAGGCCCGCCAGGGTGGCGGCCATGCCCATCGCGATGGCGCCGACCATCAGCAAGCCGCTCGCCAGGATGCCGTTGGCGAAAGCGAAGGTCAGGATCAGGATGGCGCCGGTGCAGGGCACGAAGCCCGCCGCCACCGCCAGGAGGCGGCGCTTGCCGCCGCCATAGTCGTGGGAATGGCCGTGGTGATGATGCCCGTGGTCGTGATCATGGGCGCAGGCATGTCCCCCGCCGATCCCGCGCAGCCGCCGCACCTCGCCCATCAGCATCCAGGCGCCGATCAGGGCAATGGCGCCGAAGCTGACCATGCGGACCCAGTGGTTCTGCTCGATCGGCGACATGGTCATCTGCCGCAGCAGCCAGTGCGCCGCGAAGGCGACCACCACGGCGCCCAAAACGTGGCTGACCGCGATCCAGCCGGCCATGGCCAGACCATGAACCGGCCGGGCGGCGTTGCCGAGGAAATACCCGACCACCACGGTCTTGCCGTGGCCGACCGCCAGGGTATGGAATACGCCATAGAGGAACGCCGCCAGCAGCCCGCCGAGCAGCGCCGCGGTCCCCTCGCCGCGGCGGATGGCGGCCATGTGGCTGTTCAGCTCGCGGCTGAAATCCCGCTCCGCCTTGACGACGAGCGCGCCCGCCTTCTGCCACAGACCGGGCGCGGCGCTCTGGCTTGGCGTGTTGTCGGCACTGGGCGCTGGAAACAACGGCGCCGCTTGCTGCGCGTGGGTGGCGACGGCGAACCAGGTCGCGCAGACTGCCACCATCAACAGGCACAGAAACCGGATCAATGGCATTGCAGCGCGATCTCCTGCGGATAGACGAAGCCGCCGAAATAGGCGTTCTCGTGATCGTCACGGATGCTGGCGGCGCATTTCACGCCCTTCGCGTTGTGCATCGTGACCGGGTCTTTCTCCGCCAGCTCGACCGCAACGTAATATTCGCGATCGTTGACCTCGAGCGCCAGCGCCTGCGTGTAGGGATCGACCGGCTGCGGCAGCGGAACGGTCATCTGGAAAAAGACGATGCGGTTCTTGGCGCTGGCGACGAAGTCGGTCGGCGCAATCGGATCGAGCAGCTTGCCGTCGACATAGATGTAGGTGAAGTAATGGAACTGGGCGAGATTGGGCAGCACGCCTTCGGCCGTCGCATTGCTTTCCAGCTTGTCGAAGGCACCGTCGCCATCGGCATCGAACTGCATCAGCAGCTCGTCGCTGAAGATCTCATCGAACTGCCAGTTGACGGTGATCGCGGTCACCTTCTTGTCAGCGAAGTCGAAGGCGACGCGGTTGTCGATGAAAACATGCGGATGCGCCGTGGCCGGCGACGACGCGCCCAGGCCGGCGAGGCCCAGGCCGATTGCAAACCAGCAACCAGGCTTCAAAGGGTTCCGTCCGCGCTCACGATGAAATTGCAGCCGCAGACGGGACAGCCGACCTGCTCGGTCGCGGTCGCGGGCAACAGGCCCTTGGCGATGCGGGCCAGCAGATCGTCGCGGGTCGACTTCAGCAGGGCCGCGTGATTGTCGGCGCCGGGCCGGCAGGCGGCCGCCAGCGCGTTGGAGACGTGGGCCGGCATCTCCTCGATCACGAAGGCTTGGGCCATGCGCGACAGCAGCGCCGCGCCGGCAAGGCCGCCGATCGTGCCCAGCAACATCTCGCGCCGCGTCATCATGTCGGACTCCGCTCCAAAAAAATGCGGAGCGGAGTCTAGATCAACGCAGCGCCGCGAGCAATTGCTCGGCATTGTAACGAAACAGCGACAGATAGTCCGGCGCCGGCCCGTCTTTTTCCGACAAGGCGTCGGCATAAAGCTCGCCGCCGACCGTCAAATCGGTTTCGCCGGCCACCGTCTCGATCAGCCGTGGATCGGACATGTTCTCCAGGAAGATCGCCTTGATATTGCCGCCGCGCGCCTGCTGGACGATCTCGGCCAGATCCTTGGCGGTCGGCTCCGCCTCCGTGCTGACGCCATGGATGGCGACAAAATCCACGCCATAGGCGCGGGCGAAATAGCGGAAGGCGTCGTGCGAGGTCAGGACGCGGCGGCGATCCTGCGGGATAGCAGCAAAGTCCGCCTTCAACTGCGCGTCGAGCGCCGCCATCTCCGCCGACAATTTCCGGGCATTGGCCTCGAACTCCGCCGCATGGACCGGGTCAACCTGCGACAGGCCCTTGGCGATGTTGGCCACGTAGATCTGGCCATTCGCCAGGTCCTGGAAGGCATGCGGGTCGAAGGCGCCGTGGTCGTGGTCATGCTCCCCTTCAGCCTCCTCGACCTCGCCCTCTTCATGTTCCTCATGCTCGGCGGGCAGTGATGCGACACCGTCGGTCGCGGTCACCAGCGTGCCCTTGAAACCGGCGGCCTGGCTCAGCCGCTCGAGCCACGATTCGAAGCCCAACCCATTGGCGACCAGCAGGTCGGCCTCGGCCAGGGCGGCGGATTCCTTGGGGCCCGGTTCGAACACATGCGCGTCGCCGTTGGGGCCGACCAGGGTCGTGACCTCAACGTGACCACCCGCCACTTCGCTGACCAGATCGCCCAGGATCGAGAAGGTCGCCACCACCTTGGGCTTGTCCGCGGCCGAGGCCGACGCCGGCAACGCCGCCAGGATCAGTCCGGTCAGGATCAACCCGGTGTGGCTCAAGCTTCCCAGTAATCGGCCCATCGCGCTCACGCTCCCTAGAGAATGTTATAACATAACATACAGCACGTGCGGCGACAGACCAGAGGCTTGCAACGCCTAGAGCGGGATTTCGCTCCAGGCGCTGTTCCGGTCGGGCCGGCCGCCGACGAAGCGCCAGATCGGCTTGCGCGCCGCGAAATGCGCCGCCGGGAGCGCGATGATGGACGAGGATACGGTGCCGAAGCCGGTGTTGGAGACGATGTTCATGGCGTCGAACACCGTGCCGTTGGGGTCGTGCCCCTTGTCGCAGAGCAGGTCCTGCCAGGCGCTCCAGTCGCCGGTGTCGGGGTTGGGCACGGCAGCTTCCTGCCAGCGCGGCAGGTACCAACGGATGCGGCTGGAATTGAGGTCGTTGCGGTCCGACGCGGTGATCATGGAAATGCCCGTCGGCAGCTTTTCCCCTTCGACCTTGTGACCCAGATTGCGCAGCCAGAAGGCATCGCGATTATCGACCACCACCATGTTGAAGGGGCGGAAGGCATGGGCGTCGAGCTGCGTCAGCATGTCGACCGCATCGGCGGCGTCGGGAAAGTCCAGTGCATCCAGCACCAGCTCGCCGCGACTGCGCTTGCCCGATTGCGGACCCAGCGTGTTGCGACGGTTGAGCACGCCGGCGACCACGCCGGACTCATTTACGCCGAGCCAGGACCCGCCGGCCAAATTGTCGCGCCCGGCGACGACATCGGGCCGGTCCGGCCAATGACGGCCCGGCGGCGTCCATGGCCGTTCAACCATTTCGTCGCGATTGCTGGCCCATAGAATTGGCCAGTCATGTCCCGGGCGGTTGAGGATGATGACGGAACACATAAGACGGCGCGCGGACAGCCCCTGCTCTTGCCCTTGACGCGGAAAACCCCCGCGACCATTTTAAGCTCCACACTTATAACAGGGTTAGGCGCCAAATGACCACGTTTGACGAGCGCGAAAGCAGCTTCGAAGCCAAGTTCAAGCACGACAAGGAATTGCAGTTCAAAGTCAATGCGCGGCGCAACAAATTGCTGGGCCTGTGGGCGGCGAACCTGCTGGGCATCCACGGCACCGACGCAGAGAATTATGCCAAGGAGGTCGTGAAATCCGACTTCGCCACGCCCGGCGACCATGACGTGCTGCACAAGGTGCTGGGCGACTTCACGGCCAAGAAGGTCGAGATGAGCGAGCACCGCCTGCGCAAGCAGATGGACGACCTGCTGAAGATCGCCACGGACCAGATCCGGTCGGAAGTTTAAGAGCGCTCTTGCGCTTCCCCCTTCTCAGTTGTCATGCCAGGGCTTGGCCCTGGCATCCACGAGTTTGCCTGTAACAACGCGTTCTCACCCCATCGAAACTCGTGGATGGTCGGGCCAAGCCCGACCATGACGAACGGGGGTACGGGCGTCGCCTGCGATAGCGAGCCTACAACCCCTTCCCGCTTCGCATCTTTTTCCATATCTCGCGCAACGCCGCCGCGTAGCCGGGCGCGGTGGTGCGCAGGCGTGCGGCGATCAGCGCGTTGGCGCGCGGCAAGGCGTGGAAGGGGACCGAGGGCCAGGCGTGATGCTCGGCGTGGTACGGCATGTTCCAGGCCAGGAAGCGCACCAGACCGTTGGTGTAGGTGGTGCGCGAATTCTCCAGCATGTTGTCGCTGCGCGGGCAGGCGGAATGTTCCGCCAATAGATAGAGCCGCAAAAACGGCTGGCCCAAGGCGGCCGGAATGATCCAGTACCAGAGCAGCAAGGTGCTGCCCGTCGCCACCGATGCGACCAGCGCCGCAACATAGATCGTCAGCACGAGGCGCGATTCCAGGATCACCGCCCGGCGCACGCGCTCCGTGCCGTAGAACGGCTCGCGCGCGACGCCGCAGGCCCGCGCGACGAGGCCGCGAAAGCCGGCGATCCAATAGGGCAGCCCGCTCACATGCCAGAGCAGGCGCACGACATTCGCCGGCTTGGGCGACGACAATTCGGGATCGTTCGCCGCATCCTGCGTGAAGCGGTGATGCGCGAAATGGAACGCGCGAAAATATTCGCGCGGCAGCACCAGCAGCACGCCGATCGCGAAGGCGACAGTATCGTTGAGCCAGCGGCTGCCGAAGGCGGTGCGATGGATCGTCTCGTGCAGCGGGGCAAACAGGAAGATCAGCGCGACGCCGTGCGCCAGCATGGCCGGCCAGACCAGGATCGTGCCCATGCCGCGGGCGATCGCGGCACCGGTCGCGGCAAGGACCGTCAGATGCGCGATCAGTTGCAGCAGTCCGAGCGCATCCGAACGCTCGGAAAGCTGCTTCAACTCGGCCTTGCCGAGGATTGCGGTGGCGTGATGGGCCCAATCGTTCATGATGCGATCCGCATGCGCCAGGTCTCGACCTCTTCCGTCGGGGCGAAGCCCATATGGAGATAGAACCCGTGGGCGCGGGTGTTCTGCTTCACCACGGTCAGATGCAGCGGGCCTACCCCGAGCATTCGGCGCACCTCGTCAAGGGCCAGGCGGCCAAGGCCCCTGCCCTGCATCTCCGGCGCGCACGCGATCAGATGTAGGTAGCGTTTCGCCAGCTTGCAACGCACCATCGCCCGCGCCGCGCCGTCCGCATCCAGCAGCAGCCTGGTGCCGTCGGCCGTGGTCCGCATCGAGGCCAGGGCTTCGGTATCCGGCGGCACATAGACGCCAGGCATCGGCCCCATGCTGCGATTGAGCAAGGCGAGATAAGCGGGCTCGTGATCAGGCGAAGCCGGCGCCCAGTGCCAGCCGTCCGGCAGCCCGCGGTCCGGACCCCAATCGCAGTCGGCGTGGGTCAACTCGATATCGACGAATTGCGGCCGCACGCCTTCGCGCGCCAGCAGGTCGCGCGCACTGGACCAGGGGCCGCTCAGGGTGATGTCGATTGCCGGAATGCCAAGACGGCGCGCCTGGTCGCGCACCCGCGCAAAGACGATCGGGAATATCGGCGCATCGATCTTCGCGACCTCGCCGCCGATCCATTCGAAGGGCTTGGCGCCGTCGGCGATCATCAGCCGGTCCATGATGAGGCCGAGCAAACCCACATCCCTTGCATCGATGATGCTGCGCGCATCGGACGCGAAAATGCCGAGAAAGCGCTCCAGATCTACGCCATCGATCGGATTCGCGCGGCAATAGGCGAACGCTTCCTCGATGGTAATCGAAGGCGCGCTAGCCGAAGACTCTGCGGAAGATGGTGTCGACATGCTTGGTATGATAGCCGAGATCGAAGCATTCCTCGATCTGGGCATTCTTCAGCCGCGCCGTCACTTCGGGATCGGATTTCAGCTCGGTCAGGAAATCCTTGCCCTCCAGCCACACTTTCATCGCGTTGCGCTGGACCAGGCGATAGGCGTCCTCGCGCGCCACGCCGGCCTGGGTCAGCGCCAGCAGCACGCGCTGCGAATGGACCAGGCCGCCATAGGTGTCGAGGTTGCGCTGCATCGCCTCCGGATAGACGATGAGCTTGTCGACCACGCCGGCCAGGCGGTTCAGCGCGAAATCGAGGGCGATGGTGGCGTCCGGGCCGAACACGCGCTCCACCGCCGAATGGGAAATGTCGCGCTCATGCCACAGGGCGACATTCTCCAGTGCCGGCGTCACCGCGGCGCGGACGATGCGCGCCAGGCCGGTCAGGTTCTCCGTCAGCACCGGGTTGCGCTTGTGCGGCATGGCCGAGGAGCCCTTCTGTCCCGGCGAGAAATACTCTTCTGCCTCGCGCACCTCGGAGCGCTGCAGATGCCGGATCTCGATGGCGAGGTTCTCGATCGACGAGGCGATCACGCCCAAGGTCGCGAAGAACATGGCGTGGCGGTCGCGCGGGATGATCTGGGTGGAGACCGGCTCGATCTTCAGGCCCAGCTTTTTCGCCACATGCTCTTCCACCTTGGGGTCGATGTTGGCGAAGGTGCCGACGGCGCCCGAAATTGCGCAGGTCGCGATCTCGTCCCGCGCATGCAGCAGGCGCTGCTTGGCGCGATCGAAGGCGGCGTAGTGGCCGGCGAGTTTCAGGCCGAAGGTCGTCGGCTCGGCATGGATGCCGTGGCTGCGGCCGATGGTCGGCGTCAGCTTGTGCTCCAGGGCGCGCTTCTTCAGCGCGGCCAGCACCTTGTCCAGGTCGGCGAGCAGGATGTCCGCCGCCTGCTTCATCTGCACCGCGAGGCAGGTATCCAACACGTCGGACGAGGTCATGCCCTGGTGCACGAAGCGCGCCGACGGGCCGACATATTCCGCGAGGTTGGTGAGGAAGGCGATGACGTCGTGCTTGGTCTCGCGCTCGATCTCGTCGATGCGGGCGATCTCCCACTTGCCCTTGGCCCAGACTTCCTTGGCCGCCTCCTTGGGGATCACGCCCAGCTCGGCCTGCGCGTCGCAGGCATGGGCCTCGATCTCGAACCAGATGCGGAAACGGTTCTCCGGCTCCCAGATCTTGGTCATTTCGGGGCGGGAATAGCGGGGAATCATCGGAATCGACCTCGGCAGGAAGGGAACGCAACGTCGCCGGTAAACGAACCGGCGGACCCCGCCTTGTCAATGGGAATTGTAGCCGCTGTGGCCCCGGACCGGCCCTGCACAGTAGAGTGCCGCGATCGGGGCTGCGAAGGGGGCGGGAATCTTGAAAACGCTGTTGGTCTTCGCCCATCCACGCCGCGCCTCCCTCACCGGCCAGGTCGCCGACGCTTTCGCCGCCTCCGCCGGCGCCAACGGCCACGAGTTCGAATGGGCCGACCTGGTGCAGGAGAAGTTCGACCCGGTCATGCGCGACGCGGACGAGCCGGACTGGGACAACCCGGACAAGGCCTATTCCGCGGAGGTCCGGCGCGAGATGCAGCGCATCGAGCGCAACGCGGCGACGGTCATGATCTTCCCGGTCTACTGGTGGTCAGTGCCGGCTTTGCTCAAAGGCTGGATCGACCGCGTCTGGAACAATGGCTGGGCCTATGGCGCGCGCAAGTTTCCCCAGAAGCGCGTCTGGATGATCGGTGTCGCCGGCGGGACAGAGGCCGGCTTTGCCAAGCGCGGCTATGACACGGCGATGCAGACGCAATTGGACATCGGCGTGCTGGATTATTGCGGCATCCCCGAACGCCGGCTGCAACTGCTCTATGGGTCGATCGAGGGCGAACCCCATCCCAATGAGATCCTGAAACAGGCGCAGGTACTGGGCCGCGAATTCTAGGCCGTCAGAGCCCGGAATCCGGAATCGGCGCTCCGAGCACATGGCGCGCTAGCGCGGCCAGCAGGTCGGTCTGGGTGATCAGCCCGAGCACGCGGCGCTGATCGTCGATGATGATGACGGCGTGCTTTCGTCCGTCCGACAGGACCGGCACCAGGCGCATGGCGGCCTGCTCCGGCACGGCGGTGGCGGCGGCCGAGACATGATCGCCCACCCTGCCCGTCGCCCGCGCCAGCTCGCGCAATCCGACCGTGCCGACCAGCACGCCGGAATCATCCAGCACCGGCAGCGTCCGGATATTGTGGTCGAGCAGCAATTGTCTTGCATGGTCCGGCGTGTCGCTCGCCTTCACGCCGACCACGTCCCGCGACATCAAGTCCTGGCACAACAGCTCGCCGTGGGTGCGCAACAGCGCCTGCTGCTCGACCTGGCGGACAATCTGCTCCAGGTCGCCGCGGTCGATGTCGAAGGTTTCGTGCAAGGATGCAAGGGCGCTGTCGATATCCTCCGGCCGGATGCTGACCCGCCGCTGCACCGGCATATCCTGTGTCCGATGGATATTGGCCGGCGGCGGCGCCTTGTGCGGATAGGCATGGCGGCGCGACAGCTTGTGGAACGCCAGGCCCAGCCCGACCAGCAGGACGGAATTGAGCGCCACCGGCGCCAGAGGAAACCAGTAGCCGAAATTCTCCACCAGCGGACCGCCGAGCGCCGCGGTCAGCGCCGCCGCTCCGCCCGGCGGGTGCAGCGAGCGTGTCACCGACATGGCGAGGATCGCCACGCCGAGCGCAATGCCAAGGGCCAGCGCCGGCTCTGGCACCAGATGCGCGACCAGCAGGCCGACAAAAGCGGAGATGGTGTTGCCGCCGATGATCGGCCAAGGCTGCGCCAGTGGACTGGCCGGCACCGCGAACAGCAGCACCGCCGAAGCGCCGATCGGCGCCACGATCAAAGGCAAGTGCGGATCATGTTCGAACAGCAAGCCACAAATGACCGCTGTAACGGACACACCGATCAGCGCGCCGAGCGAGGCAGCCAGACGGTCCTTGAGGTTGGCGCCGGCCAGGATCGGCCGGAACAGGCGGAAGCGGGGTTTGGGATCAAGCGCACTCATGAAGAACAATCAGTTCGATCGTGGATAGGACAGAAGCCTCTACTTAGCGAGATGCATGCAGCGATCAACCCCGAAGCACAAGGTGGATGACTATTTTGCCATGCGCGTCACGTTGCGCCGCCGATGCCGCCTCGCTAGGTTGCTGACAACGATTACTGGGAGAGAAGCTGATGTCGAACGTCGTCCATTATCGCAAATCCGACCTCAATTTCGCCGCTTACGGCGGGCCGCCGGGCAAGGCGACCATCGCGCGACTGGTCGGGCCGGACATCAGCAAGACCATGGGCGCGGGGATCGCCACGTTTGACGGCTGCTCGATCGAGTGGACCGTGCTCTATGACGAGCTGATCGTGGTGCTGGAAGGCACGTTCCGCCTGGTCGTCGGCGACAAGACCTATTCCTGCACACCGGGCGACGTGCTGTGGATCCCGGAGAACACGGCGATCAAATACGAGGGCGACAAGGCCATGGTGTTCTACGCCCTGCATCCGGTCGACTGGCGCCAGAAGCACGGCCTCGCCTGAACCCGCGTGACGTGAGGCGATCTTGGCCGCGCAATCCCTTCCGCACCTCTTCTCTCCCATCCGCATCCGCGGGCTGGAGATCAGGAACCGCATCCTTTCGACCGGTCACGACACCACGCTGATCACCGGCGGCGTGCCGAACGACGCGCTGATCGCCTATCACGAGGCGCGCGCCAAGGGCGGCGCCGGGCTGATCGTCGCGCAGGCGGCCGGCGTGCATGAAACGGCGAAATACACGTCGCATGTGCTGATGGCGTCGGAAGAGAGCGTGCCCGGCTATCGCCGCATGGCGGAAGTCGTGCACAAGCACGGCTGCAAGCTGTTCGGGCAGCTCTTCCACCCGGGGCGCGAGATCATGGAGAGCCAGGACGGCTCCATGCCCGTCGCCTATGCCCCGTCCGCCGTGCCCAACGAGCGCTTCCACGTCAT
>DASZQC010000201.1:0-1615 GCA_035549815.1 Dongiaceae bacterium | reverse complement strand
TGACGCAGCTGGTGCGGCCGGGCGCGCCGGTGGTCTATGGCGGCTTCACCTCGAATGTCGACATGCGCTCCGGGGCACCCGCCTTCGGCACGCCGGAATATACCAGGGCCGCCTTCGCCTCGGGCCAGCTCGCGCGGCGCTACAAGCTGCCCTACCGCTCGAGCAACACTTGCGCCGCGAACGCCGTCGACGGGCAAGCGGCCTATGAATCCGAGATGTCGCTGTGGGGCGCGGTGATGGGCCACGCCAATCTGATCCTGCACGGCGCGGGCTGGATGGAAGGCGGCCTGGTCGCATCCTACGAGAAGATGGTCATGGATGCCGAGATGATCCAGGGCATGACCGAGTTCATGCGGCCGCTGGAGATCAACGACGATACGCTCGGCGTCGAGGCGATCATGGAAGTCGGCCCGGGCGGGCACTTCTTCGGTTCCGCCCATACGCTGGCGCGCTACGAGACCGCGTTCTACGCGCCGCTGCTCAGCGACTGGCGCAATTTCGAGACTTGGCGCCAGGCGGGCGCGCACGACACCGCCCAGCGCGCCAACACGATCTGGAAGCAGCTGCTGAACGACTTCGTCCCGCCGCCGATCGATCCCGGCATCGACGAGGCGCTGAAGGACTTCGTCGCCAAGCGCAAGGGAGCCGGGGGAGTCTCGGGCAATTAGCGCACTGGTCCGCCGTCGCGTTGTCCGTGTAGGGTGACGCCGACCGACGGATCGGAGCGCGATTGCAACGTGACGGATGACGTACAGCAACGGCCGGTTTCCTGGCCGCGCCTGGCCCTCCACTATCTCGGCCTGCGCTTCATCTGGAGCGTCGGGGCGGTCCTGATCCCGTGCCAGGCCGTCATTTGGCTGCGGCCGCTCTCGATGTGGCCGGCGGTCATCGAGCAGTTTGCGGTGCAATTCAGCCTGCTGGCCGCCGTCGCGCTGATCGTGGCGCTCTCGATGCGGCGCTGGATCGCCGCCGCCTTGTTCGCGATCCTGCTGGTGACCTTCGCCTGGCCCCTGGTCCCGCGTGGCGAGGCGGCCGCGGCGCCCGCGGATCCGGCGCGGCTCAAGATCGTGTCGGCGAACCTTTGGTACAACGCGGCGGACTATCACCGCACCCTCGACTTCCTGATGCGGAGCGACGCCGATGTCATCGGGCTGGTCGAGGTGATTCCGGCCTGGCGCGAGGTGTTGGCGCCGCTGATCGCCAAATACCCCTACAAGGCCGATTGCGCCGATATCGGGCCGTGGTGCGAGACGCTGCTGCTGTCGAAGCTGCCCATCGTCACGCAGCGCAAGGGAATCCTGGCGCCAGACACGCCGGCAGCGGCGGGCGGCGACATCCTGTGGGGCGAACGCCGCATCACCATCCTGGCGACGCATTTCACCTGGCCGTTGCAGCCGGTGCTGGAACGGCCGCAGGGCGTTGTCCATGAACCCGCTGCAGCGCCGTATCTGGCGGGGCCGCTGCCGAATATCCGGCAGGCGGAACAGGCGGACGCTTTCGCGCGCCTGGCGATCGGGCTGCCGCCGGTCCTGATCGTGATGGGCGATTTCAACAGCGCGCCCTGGAGCCGGGTGCAGCATTCGTTCCGCGCCGCGACAGGTCTCAATATCGAAGC
>DASZQC010000200.1:0-9391 GCA_035549815.1 Dongiaceae bacterium | reverse complement strand
AAGCAACGCGGCGCCGGCCTCAACCTCGAGCCCTTGTTCGAGCACATGAACAACGCACTGGCAGCGGCGAGCCGGCGGGCGGGTAGCTGAGCGTTATCCCCTCCACCGGAACGGGGGAGGGTTAGGGAGGGGGCAGCCGTGTCACTGACGGCAGACAATCTTCGCTCGCCGCCCCCACCCCGGCCCTCCCCCGTTCCGGTGGAGGGAGGCAGATCGAAAGCTCACTTCTTCTTCCGCGCGTGATAGCGGGCGAGGTTTTCCTCGTTCGGCGGATAGAGGCCGGGCAGCGCGCGGCCGCCTTTCACCTCTTCCATCAGCCAGGCTTCGAGCTCTTCCTGCTCGGCGCCGAGCTTCGCCACCTCTTCCACCAAGGCCGCCGGGATCACCACCGCGCCGTCGCCGTCGGCGACGATCATGTCGCCGGGGAAGATGGCGCAGCCGCCGCAGCCGACCGGCTCCTGCCAGCCGACGAAGGTGAGGCCCGCGACCGAGGCCGGCGCCGCCGCCCCGGCGCACCAGACCGGCAAGCCCGTCTCCAGCACGCCGGCCACGTCGCGCATCGCGCCGTCGGTGACCAGACCGGCGACTTTTCGCACGGCCATGCGCTGGGCCAGGATGTCGCCGAACACGCCGGCATCGGTGATGCCCATGGCGTCGATGACGGCGATGCAGCCTTCCGGCATGTCCTCGATCGCCGCGCGCGTGGAGCGCGGGCTGGACCAGGAGGCCGGCGTCGCCAGGTCTTCCCGCGTCGGCACGAAGCGCAGGGTGAAAGCGCGCCCGGCGATGCGCGCCTGCCCCTCACGCAGCATTTTCGGTCCCTTCATCCAGGAACGGCGAATGCCCTTCTTCAGCAGCACCGTGGTGATGGTGGCGGTGGTGATCTTTTGGAGCGTGGCGATGAGCGCGGTATCGGACATGGGCTTCCTGAAATCATCCTCCCCCGGAACGGGGGAGGGTTAGGGAGGGGGCAGCCACATTCTCATTACCAGAAATCTTCGCTCGCTGCCCCCACCCCTGCCCTCCCCCGTTCCGGGGGAGGGAGAAGCATGGCTGAGTGAAGAGCCGCGCCTACCCTCGGTTCATCCGGTTGTCGATCAGGCTTTGCACCACGCTGGGGTCGGCCAAGGTCGAGGTGTCGCCGAGATTGCCGAACTCGTTCTCGGCGATCTTCCTCAAGATGCGGCGCATGATCTTGCCGGAGCGGGTCTTCGGCAAGCCCGGCGCCCATTGCAGCAAATCGGGCTGGGCGATCGGGCCGATCTCCTTGCGCACCCACTGCACCAGCTCCTTGCGCAGATTCTCGTCGGGCTCGATCCCGGCTTTCAGGGTCACATAGGCGTAGATGCCCTGGCCCTTGATGTCGTGCGGATAGCCGACCACGGCGGCCTCGGCCACCTTGGCATGGGCCACCAGCGCCGATTCCACCTCCGCCGTGCCCATGCGGTGGCCGGAGACGTTGATCACGTCATCGACGCGACCGGTGATCCAGTAATAGCCGTCCTCGTCGCGCCGGCAGCCGTCGCCGGTGAAATACTTGCCCGGATAGGCGCGGAAATAGGTCTCGCCGAAGCGCTTGTGGTCGCCATAGACGCTGCGCATCTGGCCGGGCCAGGAATCGGCGATGCAGAGATTGCCCTCGCACGCGCCCTCCAGCACCTTGCCGTTGGCGTCGACGATCTCCGGCTTGATGCCGAACAAAGGCTTGGTGGCGGAGCCGGGCTTCAGCTTGGTGGCGCCGGGCAGCGGCGAGATGAGGATGCCGCCGGTCTCCGTCTGCCACCAGGTATCGACGATCGGGCAGCGATGCTTGCCGACGACGCGGTGGTACCAGAGCCAGGCTTCGGGATTGATCGGCTCGCCCACCGAGCCCAAGAGGCGCAGCGAGGTGAGCTTGCACTTTTCCACCGGCGCCTCGCCCTCGCGCATCAAGGCGCGGATCGCGGTCGGCGCGGTATAGAAGATGTTGACCTTGTGCTTGTCGCACACCTGCCAGAAGCGCGAGGCGTCGGGATAGTTCGGGACGCCCTCGAACATCAGCGAGGTGGCGCCGTTGGCGAGCGGCCCATAGACGATGTAGCTGTGCCCGGTGACCCAGCCCACGTCCGCCGTGCACCAATAGACCTCGCCCTCGTGGTAATCGAAGACGTATTGATGCGTCATGGAGGCGTAGACCAGGTAGCCGCCGCTGGTGTGCAGCACGCCCTTGGGCTTTCCGGTGGAGCCCGAGGTGTAGAGGATGAACAAAGGATCCTCGGCGTTCATTTCCGCCGGCGTGCAATAGGCGCTGACCTTCGGGGCTTCCTCGTGCCACCAATGGTCGCGGCCCTGGGTCCAGCCGATCTGCCCGCCGGTGCGGCGCACCACCAGGCATTTCTTGATCGAGGGGCAGTTCTTCAGCGCCGCATCCACATTGGCCTTCAGCGGCACCTTCCGGCCGCCGCGCAAACCTTCGTCGGCGGTGATGACGATGTTGGAATCGCAATCCTGGATGCGGCCGGCGAGGCTGTCGGGGGAGAAGCCGCCGAACACCACCGAATGGATGGCGCCGATGCGGGCGCAGGCCAGCATGGCGTAGGCCGCCTCCGGGATCATCGGCATGTAGATGGTGATGCGGTCGCCGCGCTTGGCACCCAGATCCTTCAGCACATTCGCCATGCGGCACACCTGCTCGTGCGCCTCCTTGTAGGTGATGTGCTTGCTCTCGCCCGGATCGTCGCCTTCCCAGATCAGCGCCGTCTGGTCGCCGCGCGTGGCAAGATGCCGGTCCAGGCAATTGGCGGAGACGTTCAAGGTGCCGTCATGGTACCAGCGGATATGCACGTCGCCGGTATAATCGACGTCCTTCACCTTGGTGAAGGGCCGGATCCAATCGACGCGTTTGCCGATTTCGCCCCAGAAGCCCTCGTTGTCCTTGACCGAGCGGGCGTACATCTCCTGGTATTTCTTGTCGTCGATCAAGGCGCGCTTGGCCGTCTCGGCGGCGACGGGAAACAGTTGCTGTTCCGACATGCGGCACACTCCCCTGACATTCTTTTTGTGCACCGCATCATAAGGCGCGGCGGCAGGCGAATTCATTAGACAAAAGTCGTAACGCGCGCGGTTTCAAAGGGCAAGAACGGCGGCATTTGGTCGCTGTTTGCGCTGTCTTGAGAGGAAAACCTCCCTCTGGCCCGCCGCCCGGGCGGAATCAGGCCGGCTTCAGCGTGAAGCGGAAGATCGCGCCTTCCTGCGGCCCCGGATGATCGACCCACAGGCGGCCGCCATGTGCTTCGATGATCGTGCGGGACAGGGCCAGTCCCATGCCCATGCCCTCCGGCTTTGTCGTGAAAAACGGCTCGAAGATCCGATCGATCATGGCGTGCGGGATGCCGCCGCCGGAATCCTGCACGCCGATTTCGATCTCACCCGTCGTTTCGACGGCGCGCGCCGCGACGACGATGAGCCTGGCATCGGCCGGGCGGGCCTGTACCGCATGGACGCCGTTCATCAAAAGATTGAGCAAGACCTGCGAGAGGTGGACACGATCGCCGAACACGCGCGGCAGGCCGGGCTGAAGATCCAGGCGCAGGGCGACGTGCTTGGAGCTTGCCTCGGCCCGCACCAGCGACACGGCGTTCCGAATCACCTCTTCCGGGTTGACCGGCTCCAGCGCGATCGTTCGTTGCTTGAGCAATAGCCGCATGCGCTCAATGATCTCGACCGCGCGTCCGTCATCCAGGGCGATATCGTCCAGGATCACGGAGATCTCCCCGACATCCGGTTGTTCCCGGTTCAGATGTCTGCGGACGGTGCTCAGATTGGCGGAAATCGCCGTTAGCGGTTGCGACAATTCGTGCGCCAGCGCGGAGGATAGCTGCCCCAGCAGATTGACCCGCTCCGCCTGGAAGACCTGTCCGCGCAACTCCGCCAGTTCGAGGCGCGCCCGGCGGTTGAGGATGAATTCGCGCCCGGTCTCGTAGGCCATCATCAACAGCGCGCCGAGAAACCAGGTGATATTGGAGACCGGTGTGCGCAGCACGCCGAAGGCCAGAAACTGGACGTACACGACGGTGCCCAGCACCGGAAGCCCGACGGCCAGGAACGTGGCCAGCGCCTTGCGCCGCGACTCCACGCCGCCCTGACGCCGGTGCCGTATCGCGGTGTCGGCAATATAAGCCAGCAGCAAGACCAGGCTCGCGACCGCGAACCACTGCGTCCCGCGATAGGTCGCTTGACCGATCACGGACACCCGGTCGCCCAGGAACGATATGGTGCGCAGGCTGTCGATGCTGACGAAGTTGAAGTTCGGATGCAGCAGGAAATTCAGCGCCAGCACGGTGGCGCGACCCAGGATGACCGTCCATAGGAGCCAAGTACGGCTCGTGCCGAGATAGAAATGAACGAAAAGAACCTGGGCCAGCAGACCGACGAAGATCGGCAGGTGATACCAGCGCAGCCACGCGCCGAACGCGGCCGGGTCGGTGGAACGCATCATGCCGAGTTCGATATAGGCCGCAGCCGCTGTCGCGACACCCAGCAGGCAGAGCATCAGGTGGGAGAGCGCGCGCCGCTCGCCGAGCCACATCAACCCGCAAAGAACCGCCAGCGTTATCGCGACGGCGGCGCCGAGCGACCACAGCATCGTGACGGCTTCCATCGCGAGAGTCCCCCTGACGCTTCGCTGGATCTGGCCTGTTTGACCGGCCTTCTTGCCCGTTCCTCGGACATAGTCGGCGCCGATGGAGCACGTCCAATTTCGAATGTTTATTTGCCGGTCACGTTCCGTCATTGAATAACGGCGCGGAGCGCAATGCTTCCGGGCATCGCGCTCCGCGCCGTTCCGCCAAAAGAGGTGGGTCGCCGCGACCTAGATGGCCGCTGCCTGTTTCGGCTCCTGACCCACCGCGTCTTGTCCTATCGCGAACCAGTCGACCTTGCGGGTCACGAACATGACCGCGACCAGGATCAGCAGCAGGCCGATCGTGCCGCTAAGCAAAGCGAAGCTCTCCATCTGCAGCAGCACATACATGTAGACGTGCAGCGCGGCCAGGATCGCCCCCACCACGGCGCCCATCAGGCGGCGGATGGTGGTGGCCGCGTACCAGGCGACGATGGCGATGTCGACCAGGCTGGCGATCACATAGGCGCCGAGGAAATCCATCTGCTCGGCCAGCGACAGCAGCAGCAGATAGAACAAAGAGAGCGACGCGCCGATCAGCAGATACTGCACCAGGTGCACGCGGTCCCGCTTCAACAGGCCGACCACGAAGATCGTGCCGAAGGTGAGGCCCACCACCAGGATGCCATATTTGACGATGCGATCGGTCTGCTGGTGCACGTCACCCGGCTCCACCAGCCCGGCGCCCACCGTCACCATGCGCGCCGGCTCCAGCTTGAATTCCTCCGCCCGCCAGGAGAGCGGCGCGCCGGTGGCGATGTGGGAGATCGACCATTCCGCCGTGAAGCCCTTGGCGTTGATATCGCGGCTGTCGGGCAGCGGCGCGCCGCTGAAGCCGGGATGCGGCCAATTGCTCTTCAGCACGATCTTCGTCTGGCGGCCGATCGGCTGGAAACTCAGATCGTCGCGTCCGTTCACCGTCAGGTCGAAGGCGAAATCGAAGCCGCGCGACCCGTTGAAGGCGGTCAGCGGGATGTTGGCGTAAACGCCGCTGGCAAAGGGATGATAGGGCAACAGGCCGGCTTCGATCGCGCGCATGCCGCCGGCCGCGTTCAGCGACGCCGATTTGACGGCGCGGATCTCGGAGATGCCGAGCACCAGGCTCGCCGCCTGCCACTTGATCTGCGACGCCGCGACGCCATGGGCGCTGAGGTCCAGCGGCCCGAACTTGCCGCTGAGGGCGATGTCGGCGGCATAGACCGGCACCTCATAGATGCTCTTGTAGCGCTTCTCCACCTTGGCATCGGCGTCGATGCGGGCGGAATCGGGCGTGAACACCAGATAGCGCGTCTTGACCGTGCTGCGCGTCTGCCCGTCGGTCAGGGTTTGCGTCTCGGAGTAGTCGTACGGCACCACCAGCGCCGGCCCGCTGACCACCTGCGGCGGGCCCCATTGATCGCCGATCTCGCGCGCCACCTCGTCCTTGCGCCAGCCGCGCTCCTGCACCACGCCTTCGACCATGCCGAGCGGCACCAGCATGACCAGCACCAGGAAGATCAGGAACGAGATGCGCTTGCCGGCCTCCCAGCCGCTGCCACGTAGCTTGCCGCGGCCGGCGCGGGCCAGCGATTGGATGGTCGGCGTATTCGGGCCTGGATCGAACGTATCGGACATAAGATTCCCCTGTCGGTGAGAGAGCGACAGGGGATGGTTATGTCCGCGCGAAACGGCGCCAGCAGGGCGGGATTAAGGCAAGGTGGGGGCGAAGCGCGTCCGCAGCCGAGTCTATGCCGCCTTGTTTCCGGACTTTGCAGCTTTGGGACTGTAACGTTTTACCTTGATCTCTCGCTCACGCTTCCGCGCTTCATAGATCTCGAACGATGTCTGCATACGCAACAAAGTATCCATTTTGGGCCCGAATGCCTTCTCGATCCGCAACGCCATCTCCGGTGACAAGGCAGCACGGCTATTGAGCAGCGCGGACAATGCCGGCCGCGTCACGCCCAGCACCTTCGCCGCATCCGTGACCGAAAGACCAAGAGGTTCGATCACTTCCATCCTGATGAACTGACCTGGATGACTAGGCCGCATCATGCGTAACATTCGAACGGCTCCTAGTGATAATCTTCATAATCAAGATCAACGATTTCAAGCTCGACTTCATCGATTCGAAATGTGATGCGCCAGTTTCGGCTGACAGTCAGGCTCCAAAGGCCCTTCCGGTCGCCGGTCAATTGGTGCGCGTGCCAGCTTGGTATAGCCTGCAGTTCGTCGACCCGTTCCATGTCCTGAAGAAACGACAGGATATTCCGGATCTTCTCGATAAAGGCCGCCGGCAGGCTGGAGGGATCATCCTTCTCGATGAACCGCCGAAGCCCCTTGTGCCGGACGTTACCGATTTTCAAAGGCCAGCGTAGCGAGCAGCTCGATAAGTGTCAAGCTACACTTTACGAACACCTGAGAACCCTGGAGGCCGATATCACCCCTTCACCCCACCCATCGCGCAGACCAGCTTCCACTCTTCCGGCGTCACCGGCTGGACCGAGAGGCGGGAGTTCTTCACCAGCACCATGTCGGCGAGCTTCTTGTCCTTCTTGATGTCGGCCATGGTGGCGGGCGTCTTGAAGGGCGTCAGCGGCTTCACGTCGACCATGCCGAAGCGCTGGGTCTTGTCGCTGGGATCGGGGTAATAGGGCTTCACGATCTCCATGATGCCGACCACGGCGAGGCCTTCGTTCGAGTGATAGAAGAAGGCACGGTCGCCGACCTTCATCGCTTTCAGGTTGTTGCTGGCCTGATAGTTGCGCACGCCGCTCCAGCTTGTGCGCTTGTCCTTCACCAGGTTGTCCCAGCCATAGACCGAGGGTTCGGATTTCATCAGCCAGTAGTTCATTGCGGGAACACCTTGCGGAAGGGGGTGATGGCGACGCTCTCGAACAGGCCGGCCTTGGCGTAGGGATCGTTCCTGGCGAAATCCTCCGCCGCGGCGCGGTCGGCGAATTCCATCACCAGCAGCGAGCCCACCATGCCCTGCCCGTCATCGGTCAGCAGCGGGCCGGTGATCGCGTGCTGGCCGGCGAACTTCTTCAGATACTCGACATGCGCCGGGCGGTTGTCGAGGCGGGTCTGCTGATGGTCCTTCTTGTCGCGGCAATAGATGGCAAAGAGCATGCGGGTTCCTCTCTGTTAGGCCTTCACCCCCGCGCCGGTCAGCCTGGGCGCCGTCTCATCGAGCGGCCAGCGCGGGCGCGGGGCAAAGTCGAGTGTGTCGCGCTGGCCGAGGCGGAAGCGCTCCAGCCCGGCCCAGGCGATCATCGCGGCATTGTCGGTGCAGAGTTTCAGCGGCGGCGCCAGGAAGCGCAAGCCGGCCTGTGTGGCGCAGGCTTCCAGTTCCCGGCGCAAGGCCTGATTGGCGGCGACACCGCCGGCGACGACCAGGGCCATCAGATCGGGATGCAGGTCGCGCGCGACATGAACGGCGCGCTTGGTGCGATCGATCAGACTTTCCACCGCCGCCTCCTGGAAGCCGGCGGCAAGGTCGGCGCGCTTCTGCTCATCCAGCGGCGCCATCGCTTCCGCCTTCTGGCGCAAAGCCGTCTTCAGGCCGGAGAAGGAGAAATTGAGCTCCGCCCTTCCCTTCATCGGCCGCGGCAGATCCTTCACCGGATTCCGCGCGTTGCGCGCCGCGCGCTCGATCGACGGGCCACCGGGATAACCGAGGCCCAGCAGTTTCGCCGCCTTGTCGAACGCCTCGCCCGCCGCGTCGTCGATGGTGGAGCCGAGGCGGCGGTATTTGCCGACGCCCTCGACCACCAGCAACTGGCAATGCCCGCCGGAGACCAGCAGCAGCAGGTAGGGAAAGGCGCAATCGTCGGTCAGGCGCGCGGTCAGCGCGTGGCCTTCCAGATGATTGACCGCCAGGAACGGCTTGCGATGGACCAGCGAGATCGCCTTGCCGGTCATCACGCCGACGATGACGCCGCCGATCAGGCCCGGCCCGCCGGTCGCCGCCACCGCGTCTACCTGGTCGAAGCCGATGCCGGCTTGGCGCATCGCCTGGCCCACCAGCTTGTCCAGCCGGTCCAGGTGCGCGCGGGCCGCGACCTCCGGCACCACGCCGCCATAGGGGCGATGATCCTCGAGCTGCGCCGCCACCAGATCGGCCAGGATGCGGCGATCGTCCGTCACCAGGGCGGCGGCGGTCTCGTCACAGCTCGATTCGATACCCAAGACAATCATTTGCGGCGGTTGCTTTTGCGGGATGTGGTCGCTATGCAGGGCATCTTATGGCCTTCACACCCAAAGATATCAACAAGGGGAAACTGCGCATCGGCACGCGCGGCTCGCCCTTGGCGCTGGCCCAGGCGCATGAGGTGCGGAAGCGGCTGGCGGCGGCCCATCCGGACCTGGCCGAGCTTGGCGCCATCCAGATCCATGTCATCAAGACCACTGGCGACAAGGTGCAGGACCGCCCGTTGAGCGAGATCGGCGGCAAGGGCCTGTTCACCAAGGAGATCGAGGACGCGCTGATCGCGGGCGACATCGACCTCGCCGTCCATTCCATGAAGGACGTGCCGACCTGGCTGCCCGAGGGCCTGGAAATCTCCTGCCTGCTGGAGCGCGAGGATGCGCGCGACGTGCTGATCGTCCGGTCCGAGTTAGGGAGGGCCGGCACCTCCATCGCCACGCTGCCGCAGTATGCCGTGGTCGGCAGCGCGTCGCTGCGCCGCGCGGCGCAAGTGAAGGCGCTGCGTCCCGACATCGCCATCGTGCCGCTGCGCGGCAATGTGG